>JANNPR010001125.1:0-5474 GCA_031400345.1 Planctomycetota bacterium
CGAGATGATCAACGAGCAAGGCAGGCCATGGCGTAGGTGTTCCACAACAAATTGCTCGTGTACACGGTCGAACTCGGCACGGTTTGCCACCTTGGTAAGTGGATCCCGAGTGGCGCGTTGATGGAGGCTTTGTATTCGCTCCTCCATGGTTGCTTGGGATGACGCATCGTGCAGCAGCAATGTAGCGCCGCAACTGACGCCGTCGGCACCGATAACGGGCGCGATATGGACATCCACCGATAATGCTTGACCGTTTCGGCCGGCTACAGCCAACCGCCGCAATACTTGCGAACTGGCGCGAATTGCGAATGCGACGGGATCATCCTCGGCGGCGATCAGCTGCCCATGTTCATCGCGTAAGCCTACCAAGCCCGGTTCCCATATGCGGTTCTGCACTCCCTCCGCAGGCAGGCCAGTAAGCCGTTCGGCGGCCCGATTCCACAATTGGATCTGACGTTGGCGATCAACGAAAACGACGCCGTCATGCATCGTATTCAGCAGTTGTTCTTGAAATTCCAAACCGACCGGCGTCGCGGCGTCAGCGACGCAAGGTGCCGCAATGAGCGACCACATGTTGGTCTCACGCTCCGGATGCAACTGCTGGAGCCAGCGTTTAGCGACGGACGCGTTGAGTTGAATCTTATCTTGTGTGAACTGGTCAGAGAAATTTTTAATCAATTCAGGGTCGAACTGAGTTCCGGCAAATTCGAACAATTCCGCCAACGCTCGCTCTCGGGAAAAAGCCCGCCGATAAACACTGTCCGTAACCATCGAATCGAATGCGTCGACAATGGCTATCATTCGGGAACCCAACGGCAGTTCCTCGCCGCTACGATCGTAGCCATGACGAGCCCCGTTGAACCAAGCCGCGGAGTAACTCACGATGTCAAGAACCTCTGGCGATGAACAACACGCCCGCAAAATATTCTGAGCATGTTGCCGATGCCGCTCGATGGACAACAGTTCTTCGCCGAGCAGCTTGCCGGGTTTCAGTAAAATATGGTCGGGGACTCCAATCTTCCCAATATCGTGTAATAACGCGGCAACTTCGATCTCGTCGCGCTGCTGATCCGTCATCGGCCTGGTGAGTCCCCAGCACGAGCACCCTACCGCGACTCGCAAACAGTGGCTGGCGGTCGGCGAGTGTTTTGCCCGCATTGCCTGATACAGGGCGGATGCCATTCCCAGCCGCGTCTGTGCCAATTGGTTCTGATAGGAAACATTTAAATTGGTTTGTATTGAGCAATCGGCTTGGCCGGTTTCTTCCGCAGTTTCTAACAGGTCACTGAGAGCCGAAAATCGATCCCTGGTAGGGAACGTCGGCACCGGAGTCTGTGAGTCCGTGAACGCGGAAGTAACGGTCTGGGGTCCCATGTATTGAATCGATGTCGCAATCAGGAAGGATTCGCCCGCAGTTCGTGTCCGCAAGTCATTTCAACGCGAGATGACAGACCTAGTCGGCCCCGAAGTTTCTGCGCAACACTAGGTTGCCCCCCTCGGGGCGTCAAACCGGTCTGCCAGTCTGTCGCGTTTGATGAAAGGCAGGACTTACAAACCTTCCGACTGTAACGGATGTGAGGGGATTTTCTTTCTTGTAGGGTCGGTTTAGTGGAAAGCCGGCCCATCAGGCATTTGTTGAACCGACTTGAAGTGACACAAGTGGGCCGCGCTCGCTGCGCGACATTATTCCCCCACCTAGTCTGTCTATTTCAAAATCGTGGTTCATATCAGTGTGCCACTTAGCGGGGCGCTCCATGCTTGAGCCTGTGTCGGTTGTGGTGGGATTGGGATTTGAGTAAGCTTTTCCGAAAAGGGTACAGCCCATGCGATTAGTCACGTACGAATCACTAAACGGTCCTCGCATAGCCGGCGTACGCGGCACGAGCTATGTAGACATTCAACAGGCCGATGCCTCTTTACCAGCCGACATGCGGCAATTATTGGCGCTGGGACAAAGCGGTTTCACGAGGGCGGCGGCTGCCATCGCCCATGGGAAGGGGATTGAACAACCCGGCGTGCGCCTGATGGCACCCGTTCCGCAACCCGAAAAGGTCATCTGCATTGGGCTGAACTACGCCGATCATGCGGCCGAGTCCGGAGCGCCCGTCCCGCCGGAACCGGTGGTGTTTTGCAAATTTCCCACAGCCGTGCGGGCACATCAAAACCCAATTGTATTGCCTTCCCTTAGTAACAAGGTTGATTACGAAGCGGAGCTGGTGGTGATCATCGGAGTAGGCGGTCGCAATATTTCCCGGGAACGCGCCAAACACCATATCGCCGGATACACCTGCGGTCACGACGTATCGGCTCGAGACTGGCAACTGCAAAAGCCTGGTGGGCAATGGTTACTGGGCAAGACTTTTGACAGCTTCGCGCCATTCGGGCCGGCCTTGGTAACCAGCGATGAGATTGAAAATCCTGGCGAACTCAATATTTCATTACGTCTGAACGGCGTAACCATGCAAGACTCGAATACGCGCCAATTGATTTTCCCGATCGACCGCTTAATTGAATACTTATCAAGCGTGTGCACGCTCAGTCCGGGTGACGTGATTTTCACTGGGACGCCGCCCGGTGTTGGCGGTGCGCGCAAACCACCGGTTTACCTCAAGCCGGGAGACGTCGTGGAGATTGAAATTGAAAAGATTGGAATATTGAGCAATCCCGTGGTTGCCCAGAACTGACGGTCCAGTCAATCTTGCTTCAGGTATTCGACTTTGGTGACCGACCGTTGACGTTCGGCGAGCCAATCGAAAAGATAAACGGTACTTGCTCGTTCCAACTCCGGTCGCACATCTTGCCAGGTTTTGTTCCCCCGTTTGACTTCCAAACATTGAATCAAGTGAAAACCAAACGGTGATTTCACCGGCGGGCTTACCTCAGTGGGATGCAATGCGAACGCACTTTTCGAGAAAGACTCCGGCATGGGCTCATGGCGCGATATGAAACCCAGGTCCCCTCCGTTGGCGGCTGTCGGTCCGGAGGAATGTTTTCGAGCCGCCTCGGCAAAGGTAAGTTTCCCGGCGGTAATCTCGAGCAGTATTTGCGATGCCTGCTCGCGGGCCGCCTCCCATGTCTTTTGATCCGCCTCCTTGGTGACCTTGATCAATATGTGTGCCACATCAACCTCGGTCCCATCCAAGTCGGCGCGGTGTTTCTCGAAGTATCGTTGCAGGTTTTCGTCGGTCAAAGATCGATCGAGATAGCGTCGCCAATTGAGTTGCCAGCGCAAAAGTTTACGCAGACCGGCTTCGTCCGTTTGCAACAGCTCTAAATGCTTATCCCACGTCTGGTTTCTCCGCTCCACTTGGCCCCGAAGTTTCTGCACTGCAGTTCCGACTTCCTCGTCCCCCGCAAACTCCTTCTCTCGAGCCAATCGTTGCAGGATTAGCTGTTGCTTAACCAGGTGCTCTACTACGGCGGTTCGTAATTGCGGCTCGTCGTTGGGTGAAATCTCGCGATCCTTCGTCACCGCTCGTAACTCTCGGCTGACGTCCGACTCGAAAATCGGCTGCCCGCCAACGACGGCCACCCGAGTCTGCGAATTCGTGGGTTTTGCCGGAGGTGACGCCAGCGGGTCGTCGTCCGCCCAAGCAACGAGGCTACTTAGCGCGAAATGGATGACAAATGGGAGAATTGCAGGACAAACCCAGGCTGGCCCTGCCCGGCGCGATACCTGGATGCCGGCACCGCGAAAGTTTCTCCGACCTCCGTGCCGCTGCTCGGACCTGTCACCCCCGCCCGTCTCACCCAAATTGCTTGCGACGAAGTTGTTCATGAAAAGGCCAGTTATTCGCCCAAGGAATTCGGAGGCGATTGGAGCACGATTCACGGCAGCTTGACGTCATGGAGTTCGAAAGTCACTGGCATACTCACCACCGACGAAGGGGTCTTATAAACAAATTTGCAGCCTTTAAGACCTTTGTCCAAATCAAACAGATAGGCCATTCCGACTTCATTTTTATCCGAGCGTGTGGTTTCGAATCCGACTCGTTCGATCCGCTGACCGTTCGCTCCCAACATATACGCTTCGTTCTCATAAACCCATCCACGATGAGACTCCAGCGCATTGGAGGCCTCGTCAAAACGAACCACAACTCGCACCTCAAATATTTCCTGGTTTTTTCGGACCTGCTCAAGAGTCACGGTGACACCTGCTCGCTGCTGTTCGACATCGCTCACGCCTTCGAGTTTTTCGAATTCAAATGACTCCACCCGTCCGGGTAGCAATGCCGACAATGTGCCCTTGATGGAAGCAATTTTGCGAATTTCGCGGTCTGGCAGTTTTAATGGGATGATAAGCTCGACCGACGTGATATCGGCCTCAACGTTGGCCGCGAGCGCCTGTTCCTCGTCAATTGCCATCGTGCGTCCTTGATCGTCCTTGATCTCGAGTTGCTCGATCTTTTGCGTGACACCAATGGGAACGAGCCGTGGTTCCCAGCTGACGGCAAGTCCCAGTTTCAGCCCGTTAGTAGCAGGATTGCGCAGATCCAGTACGGACTCGATGCGCGTTGCCTCAAATCGAAACGGTCCCGCATACGCGACTTCGCTGGCTCGTGCTCGCATTTCAGCGGGCCGAGCCTCAATCGTCAGGGCTCGAACTTCACCCCCATATTCATTGACCGTCATTCCGGCTTGATCAAGAATTTGGTCCAGTGCGCTCCAATAAGCTACTTTATCGAAGTTAACTTCCACGTTGACGTCTCGGTCTTCAAAACCGACCACACGATTGCCCGTTTGCTTCTCCAGAGCGGCCAGTGCTTTTTCCAACGACATTTTTCCGTCCAGGGTCACGAGTGATTCTTTGGCCGAGGATTGTGCGGTTGCGGATTGTAAGAACTTGCGAATACGCCCTAAGCGTTCTTTCACTTCGGCGGCCGTCCGTGGCGTAATTTGCGGCAAGTGATCCAGTGCGTCCGCGCCCAACGCGATCAGTGCCTTTTCCGCCGCATCGCGCTGCGATGCTTCATTGGCATCTAGCTGTCGCACGAGGCGCTTAACTTCGGTGGCGATAATTACTTTTTCGGCAGTCGCTCCCGTCGCTTTGGTTTGCGATAGAAGCAAGCAACTGACCAACATCAGGGTAGGCATCATCAGACTCTCCACCGAATAGAAAACCAGGACCAGCGGTCAGTTGTATTGGCGAAAAAGCGTATTCCGTCACGGGCATTCTATTGCTTCCACGTCCGCAGTGCCACATCGACGTTTTCCCACAAGTAATGAGGGGGCGAGGAACAACCGATGCGATTTCGCGCAGGCCAGGCCGGTCCTCCCGCCGAATTGCAACGTAGACTTGTGGTGTTTTTCATCGCCGGCTCACCTTGGTTTTTAAAGCCATGACAGCGATTCAACGATTATGCCGGTTTGCATGGCGGATTACTTGTCCTGCCACCTTGTTCGCGATGAAAAACACCACAAGTCTACGTTGCAATTCGGCGGGAGGACCGGCCTGGCCTGCGCGAAATCGCATC
>JANNPR010001157.1:0-5058 GCA_031400345.1 Planctomycetota bacterium
TTAGCCGTGTTGGCATGGCAAAGGAACGGGACTGCAACAAAAAGCGTTTCGGCGACTCAGCTCAAGGGGTTTACTTCATCAACGGATCCGCGAGTTCAACTGGCTGCCGTTAAATGGATTGCTGACGACGTGCGCCGGGACTGCCGTGATTCATTGGTCCAGCTGATGACGAACCCGAAACTGGATGTGCGTCTGTTTTTGGCTACCGTTGCAGCCCTGGATCGTTTGGATGATAAACCTCCGACGGATCGGCCGTCCGCAGATGCTTTGTTGGAGCGATTGCGTGACGAGCGAACGCCTGCCTCACTGCAACGGGTCATTCTGCGACTCATCGATCCCGCCTTCGCTAAACTCAAAATTGAGGATTTGGCTCGACTGTTGGCGACCGACGACGGTGTTGCGCTGGAGGCGGTGCGAACGATGTCGCAGCACCCGGATCTAGAACGAATGCCGGCACTCAAGGCGATAGCCCTTGATGAGAGTCTGCACGACGACGTCAGAACGGCGGCGGTGGCCGGATTATCCGCCAACGCCGATACTTTATCGGACGTGCTCGTGAAACTGGCGAGCTCAGAGGTGGCGTCCGTACGCGACGAAGCGCTACGATCTCTGATCGGGGTCAAGTTGGACGGCTCCCTGATTGGCCAAGTCGAAACGTTGGCAAAACACCAGCCCGACGTCACAGAGGCGGTGCAACGAGTTTTGAGCGGATCACCTGGTCCACGCCCGCCGACATCCGACGTCGTGGCTTGGGTGAAGTTGGTTGATCTACCAGGCGACCCGGCGTCAGGCGAACGCGTGTTTTTTGGAAGCAAGGTTGGAACTTGCTCGCGATGTCATCAGTTTCAGGGTCGCGGTAGCGCCATCGGCCCCGACTTATCGCGGATCCATGAACGAAGTCAAATCGGTGCGGATGTTCGAACATGGCTGTTGAAAACCGTACTTGTTCCAGGAAATCAAATGGCGCCTCAATTTACCCCATGGGTCATTCAACTAAAGGATGGTCGGACACTCACAGGTTTACCTAGGCGAAAAGGTGGCAATGCGGAAGCCTATCTTGGTTCCGACGGCAACGAATTCACTGTCAAGAAAGATGAGATTGAATCTTGCCACGAATCGAAGACTTCGCTCATGCCCCAAGACGTATTGAACCAACTGACGCGCCAGGAAATCGCTGATTTGCTCGCGTTCTTGGGCGGCTGATCGGCCAAGACCCACAAGCCGCGCAGGCTAGGAAACATAATGCGATTGCGAAGCTTCGAGAACCCATACAGCGGATGCCGGTTATAGGAATCACGGCGAAAAAACCGTGACAACGCTTCCGGTCGCAGCGGTCACAACGACGCGCTGCTTTTCAATTACGGTTCATACCGTCCGGTCCGATCAAAATAAACGGCTCACATGATATGTCCGTCACGATCGTCATGAAGCGAAATTTGAGAATTAGCCGTATGAAGCGAACCAGCTGCCTGAACACGGATCAATTTGCCGGTAGCGGACTCATGCTGGCCATTGCGATCACGGTGTTTGGTGGCTGCGCGGTGCCGCAAAAGCAACCTCCCGATACGTTCGGCCCGGTCTTGGCCAGGACAATTCCGGAAAATCTGAGCGAAAGTCAGTTGGCAGCAACGTCGAGCATCGGTGACCAACCTGTAGTTGTCCGTGCTCGACGAGCAGTGCAGCCGTCACGCTCACCGTTTCGCACCGTCTCCTTCGAATCTGGGGATGAATACTTCCCCGAGTCGTTCGGCGAGTATCTGGTACCGGAGTACTTGATCGAACCTGGAGACACTTTGTCTATCAAATTTCGCGTAACTCCCGACTACAACGAAGAGGTCGTCGTTCGCCCCGACGGAATGATCTCCCTACAGCACGTGGGTGAGGTGATGGTGGCGGGTCGAACGCCGGAAGAGGTACGATTCGAGTTAATCGACCGCTATAGCAGTACCCTTCAGAAACCTGAAATCGTCGTGATCGTTCGCCAGTTTGCAGGCAACCATGTTTTCGTCGGCGGCGAAGTATTGCTAGCCGGCATGGTACCCATTGCGGGCCGGATGACGGTGCTGCAGGCGATCATCCGTGCCGGAGGTTTTAAAGATACCGGCGACAAAAGACGGGTGGTATTGATCCGTCAGGGCCAAGTGTGTTGTGAATTAGACCTGAAACAGGTCGTCACATGTCAAAGCCCAGGAAACGACATCCCACTACAACCCTACGACGTGATTTTTATCCCCAGGACTCGAATTGCTAAGGTCAACCTGTTCGTGGAGCAGTACATTGAAAAGGTCGTACCGTTCCAAAGGTCATTCGGTTTCTTCATCACTCAAACGCCAGGTGTAACCAGTGCGGCGGCACCCTAATTGACCGTTCCAATTATCATCGGACCGAAGACAAGGTTGGGGCGCGAGCTACTAGCGCAGACCACACGACATGTGCAGGCGTGGTCGCGTCCCATCTTGATCGCCCGTTCTTCGGCGGAATGTGCGGGACTTGCCGAGATGGTCTCGAATGCGGATATCGTGTCGGTAACTGAATCCGTTCGTACGTTAAAAGCATTGCATGAACCCGTTGTGATTTTCTGTTGCGCTATTGGTCCTCTTCACCCCCGCGAAGTTAGCAAACCCCTTCAGGACTTAGACGCGATTGGCAGAGAGCTGTCCGGAATTATTGAGATATATTCCTCGCTTCCAGCGGTTGATACGCATTTTGTTCTTGTCTCGTCCATTTTGGCAATTTCGTCGGGCCCGCGGCGGTTTTACTATTCCGGGTGGAAACGCGCGATCGAGGCCACGATTGGCGAGCTTATTGCGAACCGCCCCGGTGGACGATTTTCCGTCATTTATCCAGGCCGACTAGTTGCCGTAAAATCGTTCTCGAACCCCTTTGCGACCACGTATGCGGATTGCGCACATGTCCTAAGGAGTATTGGGCTGGGGCCGACAAGGAAGCGTATCTTGGGAGTCGACGCCCGACTCTATCTGATGGCCAGATCTTTTAACACTGGTATTCTCGCGCTCCTCGGACGACCTGTTTGAGCGCCTGTGTTGATGATTTCCGTCCCATTCGCACCGCTGTTTTGACGCTTTTTATCACCCCCCCTAGACAAAACGTCGCTAACCGGTCACCCTCGTAGAACCCTAATCGATCAAACTCTGTTGATCTATTAGGTATCTGGCTCTCGAAAAACCCTATGAAGATTTAGGGATTTTTTCGCCAATAACTTGAAGTTGCCGCGCCGGTTGAGTGTAATGTTGCAACTGTATTTTTTCTATTGAAACGCGAACGTTTCACCAACGGAATGCGCATGACCATGCAACTGGACGAAGGGCAGGCTTCTCGACGCCCGATGGATCGAGTAAATGACTACCCGGTCGCATTGCCGCGAATCCGCGTCAGCGTTCGCAAACGCGTTTTTGACCTACTACTCATCTCAATCACAGCGCCCCTCTGGGTCCCCGCTGTGTGCTTGGCTTGCCTCCTAATTTTGGTACTTGAAGGTCGCCCCGTTTTTTATATTTCGCCTCGCCGTGTGCATGGGGATCGTTCACTTCGCTTAATTAAGTTGCGAACGATGGTGCGAAACGCCGTTCGCATTGCGAACCGTAAAACGTTGCCCATTGAAGATACCTGCTTCTTAAATATCCCAGGCGACTCACCGCTTTACACACCCATCGGCCGTCTTATCGAGCGATTCCATTTAACGGAACTGCCGCAGTTCGTGCACGTCCTCAGTGGAAGAATGAGTCTCGTCGGCAATCGTCCGCTCCCAGAAGATGTCATTAGAGCATTGACCCAATCGTACCCTTGGGCCGAACAGCGATTTGAAGTAAGGTGTGGAATGACTGGAGCAGTGCAATTGGTGGGCCGTGACAATCTCTCCGATGAAGATCGACTTACGATTGAAACGGCTTATTGTAGAGCTGTCGCACAGCGATATACGATGTGGCTCGATCTTTATCTCCTCATGGCCACTGTACTAATTTCGATGCGCATTGTTCGCAGCCGAAGTGCAGACGACGTAATCTTGCTATTAAAGCGATTTTCGGGCAATACCAATGGGGAGCTGTGCCGACATGCGACTTTCGCGACACACGCGCAATCCGACGCGCTGCGGTGCTAATTTTTGATGAATTGGACCGGAAAGCGTGTACTGATCACGGGAGCAGCTGGCTTTGTCGGTAGTCATTTGACAGAACAGTTGGTACGTCTGGGTGCCACGGTCACTGCTTTCTTGCGTCAAAAGATCGATAAGGACTGCGGGCTACTCGCCGAAGTTCCTGATGACGTTCGTAAATCCATCTGCATTCTGTATGGCGACGTGAGAGATTTCACAGCGGTCGATCGGGCTGTTCGCGGGCAGCAGACAGTCTTTCACTTAGCAGCGTTGGTCGGTATCCCGAATAGTTATCTCGATCCGCTCGAGTATATACAGACCAACACACTTGGAAGTTCCATAGTTTTCGACGCCTGTCGGCGGCATTCGGTAAGTAAGGTCGTCCATACTTCCACGAGCAATATCTACGGCGAGTCTCATTCAGGACCCGTTTCGGAATCGCATCCGGCGCAGGGGAATTCCCCATACGCAGCGTCGAAGATTGCGGCCGAGCAATTCGCCTTCAACTTTTGCCGCTCTTTCGATTTACCTATCGCAATCGTCCGTCCCTTTAACACTTATGGACCGCGGCAATCGTTACAAGCGATTATCCCAACAGTAATTAGCCAGGCCTTGCAAAAGAACATTGTCCAGGTAGGCTCGATCTGGCCCACACGGGATTTGACCTTCGTGACCGATACGGTGCGTGGCATTTTACAGGCGGCTGAATCTCCGAAATCCGTTGGGGAAGCAATTAATATTGGATCGGGGACAGACGTTTCAATTGGCAATTTGGTGGAGAGAATCCTCCGTTTAGTTGGCCGCGACGTGCAACTCGTAACCGACCCGCAACGCGTGCGGCCCGTCGACAAGGAAACCGGAAGACTCTTCGCCGACATAGAAAAAGCGAAAACGCTCTTAAATTGGCAGCCAACGGTGTCGCTTGACGAAGGTCTTCAGTCTAC
>JANNPR010000387.1:0-4086 GCA_031400345.1 Planctomycetota bacterium
CATGACGGGTGGGCAGAGATGCATGGCAGGACCGCTAAAGGGGCTCCCTTCGGTCCCAAAGTGCTTGTTTTTCCCATGCCCGCTGCGTTGCGAACGCTGGAATGGTTTCGTGATCAAAACGATATCGACCTGCAAGCGGAACTTCAGAAGCTGCATTAGAGTGGCCCGCCGGGCTCCGGCGGAAAAGCTCAGCGCCCGTGCCGAGATACAACGGATGGCGGTGAATCGAAATGAAACCAATTTGAAAACCTTCCCAGAACAGCGCCTGGGTGCCATTGCCGTGGAGAACGTCCCAAACCACGATCAGAACTCGTTCCAAACCGTATTGAATCCTGAGAATTCACTGGAGATCACAGCCATGCAACTCCCCTTACAAATTAGTTTCCGGCAGATGGAGCACTCGCCGGCAATCGATGCGACGATTCGTGAAAAAGCCGATAGGCTAGACACGTTCGCCAACCGCATCATGAGTTGTCGCGTCGTTGTTGAGCCCGCGGGAAAGCATCACTTGCACGGAAACCAGTACAATGTCCGAATCGATATCACTTTGCCGGGTGGTGAAGTGGTGGCGACCCGCGAACCGGGCGAGCACAAAGAGTACAAGGACATCGCGATTGCCGTCCGCGATGCGTTCGATTCTGCGGGGCGTCAATTGGAAGACTATGTCCGGCGTCAGCGGGGAGACGTGAAGTCTCACGTCCAGATGGCACACGCTCGCGTGAGCAAGCTCATGACTGACGGCGGCTACGGCTTTCTTTCGACACTCGAAGGCCGCGAAATCTACTTCCACAGAAACAGCGTTCTAAAGGACGCTTTTGACAGACTCGAGGTGGGGACAGAAGTGGCCTTTGCGGAAGAAGAGGGGGACCAAGGGCCCCAGGCCACCACCGTGAAGCTGGCGGGCCGGCACGGCGGTATTTGATGAGAATTGGTGGACCGGCGATTTCATCCTGCGCTCAATTTGACGGAAACCGACAACCCCTCTCGGATCACTCATGGAGACGCCTAGGGAGCACGAAGCCATTGTCCGCTCGCTTGCCAAACCGCAGGCATACCCCCATCGCCCAGACCGAGTCGAGCAAGTCGAGACGCACATTTCGCGTGTGTTTCTGGCCGGATCGCATGTTTATAAACTAAAAAAGCCGCTGAAGTACGACTTCCTCGACTTCTCGACGGTCGCGGCCCGCGAGCATGCGTGCCGCGAGGAAGTTCGGCTCAACCAGCGGTTGGCACCCGATACGTATCTGGGGGTGGTGCCAGTTATTCACACTCCCAGCGGCGATTATCAATTAGGCGGACCCGGACAAGTAGTCGATTGGACGGTCGAGATGCGGCGCTTACCAGCCGAGTTGATGCTCGACTCGCTCCTTCGTCGCGACAAGCTGCTTCCAGAGCAGATTGATCGGCTCGCTGCGACATTGGTCCGCTTTTACCGCTCGATGACGCCGCTTTCCTTGACGCCACAGGAGTATTGTGATCGTTACCTGTCGCACGTCCGCGGCAACTTGCGCGAGCTATTGGCCGTCAAGCATCATTTGCCACGTGGAGTCGTGGAGCGGGTGCATGGCTTTCAGCTTCAGCTTTTAAGCCTTCGGCCCGCACTCTTCGAGGAGCGGGTCCGCGCGGCCTGCATCGTCGATGGACACGGCGACCTGCGACCGGAACATATCTGCCTGAGCGACCCCATTGCGATCTTTGACTGCATCGAGTTCAGTTCCGACTTTCGCCGCATCGACATCGCTGACGAATTAGCGTTCCTGGCCGCGGAGTGTGATTTCCTGGGTGCCGCTTGGATCGGTCCTCAATTGCTCGCTTGCTATCAGTACCAAAGCGGCGACCGGCCTGCCCCTGTTCTCTGGGATTTTTACAAGTCGTATCGCGCGTGCGTCAGAGCTAAGGTCGCTGCCCTACGAGCGGAGCAGCTTCAGGAACAAGGGCGTGAAGCCGCCGCTGAGGCCCAAAGGCACGTCGCTCTGGCTGACAGATATGTCGAACCTTGGTTGCGACCCTTGGTTCTTGTCGTGGGGGGGCTCGCGGGAACCGGCAAGACGACGCTCGCTGCGACGCTTGCCGAGGCACTAGGGGCGGAACTTCTCCGAACGGACGTCATCCGACCAGAGCTTTTCGGCGCCGGAACTCATGCCGCGGAAACGGATGGTGGCATTTACCATCCGGAAGCCCGTGAGCGCGTCTATGAGGAGATGTTTCTTCGGGCCGCGGCGTTCCATGCCGATCGCATCTCGGTGGTCCTCGACGGATCATTTTCAACACTCGATTTGCTACGCAAGGCACGAGAGTTGGCCGTCGATCCGCGCAGCGTCTTCTTGGCTGCCCAGTGTATTTGCCGGCCGGAAACCGCCTATGAGCGGATTGGCCGGCGGCTCGCCGAGGCTCGCGACGTATCGGAAGCCGGTCCCGAGATCCACGATATTCAACGAATGCGCTGGGAATCGTGGCCGGCGGACGTTCCGCAGGTCTGCATCGACACGGAACAGCCCATGAACAAGCAGGTCGAACAGATCCTCACTGCTTTGGCCCCTGATGCACCGGGATGAAGGTTTCAGCGTGATCAGAGGCAAACCATCGCCTTGGATAACTCCCTCATGACGCAGATCACCAACGAGCGAAAACATGGATGACGCGGCGACAGTTCCCGGGCTCCGGCGGTTGCTGCAAAGACTGGGTTTGCACCGCCCCGAACTGCGCGCCTGGGCGATGTACGACTGGGCCAATTCGGCGATGGTGACAACCATCGTGTCGGCCGTGTTCCCGATCTATTACCTCCGCGTCGCGGCCGCGGAAGTGGCCCCAACCATCGCGACTCAGCGATTCGCCATCGCCACGACGATTAGTCTGCTGCTTGTGGCGTCGGTTGCCCCACTGATGGGGGCCTTGGCCGATTCCGCACCCATCAAAAAGACTCTGCTCGGCCTATTCCTCGGGTTGGGTGTGTTGGCGACGGCCGCCATGTTCTTCGTTCATCGCGGAGACTGGCGGCTCGCGCTGTGGCTGTTCGTGTTAGCCGACATCGGCGCCTGTGGCAGCTTCATTTTTTACGACGCCCTGTTGCGACACGTCGCCCGAGATAACGAGATCGACCGCGTTTCCACCTCAGCCTATGCGCTCGGGTATCTGGGGGGTGGGATCCTGCTGGCGTTCAATATCGCCTGGATCGAACGTCCGCACTGGTTCGGCCTTCCCTCCGGAAGCGACCTATCCGAAGCGGAACTGACGCTTCCGACGCGACTCGCTTTCCTCTCCGTTTCTGTCTGGTGGCTGGTGTTCTCGCTCCCACTGTTCCTTAGAATCGCCGAACCGGCCGTCGGGGCGACCGACCGACGACCAGGACTGCCGGAGGTTGCGCGATCCGCGGCCCGCAGGCTGCTTGATACTTATCGCCAGTTGCGCGATTACAAACACGCCGTGCTGATGCTTGTCGCGTTTCTGGCATACAACGACGGCATCGGCACGATCATCCGGCTGGCGGCGATCTACGGCGCGGAAATCGGCATCGAACGCGGGTCGCTCGTCTTGTCGATACTCGTGGTGCAGTTTGTGGGAATCCCTTGTTCGATTCTGTTCGGTTTTCTGGCCGGGTGGATCGGGGCGAAACGAACCATTTACGTGGGACTGGTCGTATACCTCGGCATCACCGTACTAGCCTATTTCCTACGCAATGCAACCCAGTTTTTTCTGTTGGCCATTCTTGTGGGCCTGGTCCAGGGAGGGACGCAGGCGCTTAGTCGCTCGCTGTTCGCCAGCATGATCCCCAAGCGGCAGGCTACCGAGTTCTTCGCTCTCTTCTCCCTGAGTGAGAAATTCGCCGGTGTTCTTGGACCGGTGTTGTTCGCTGCAACCGTCTTCGTCACAGGGTCGAGTCGCAATGGCATTCTCTCAGTGATCGGATTCTTTGTCATTGGTGGCATCCTGTTGAGCAAGGTTGATGTACAGGAAGGGCGACGGTTCGCGCAAAGTGTTGACAACCGCGAACCGGGATAGCCTGCGGCTTGGCAAGCAGATCTGCAGAAGCTGCATTAGGGTGGCTCGCCGGGCTCCGGCGGAAGAGCTCGTAGGGTGGGACAAGAT
>JANNPR010001262.1:0-2784 GCA_031400345.1 Planctomycetota bacterium
ATAAAACAACCACTACGTAATTAATCTGCCCGGACGCCGTCCGCGGTTGTACATGTATCTCGGGAATTTCGAAAAATAAACCCGTTTTTAGTAGGCACACTCCGTGTGCCTTTACGGCACACGTTGTGTGCCTACTACAGCGACGACAAGGGACAAGGACGTCCTACATGATCGAAGCATTTGCGCCTAGAAAATCCACTCTCGCAAATCTGGTAGTCGCGTCTGCATTGATGTGTGGACTTGTTGGCTGCGCCGCCGCCTTCACGGACGGACGGTCGACGCTGCTTGGATCGGGCGACGATCAGCGACGAAGCGATACCGGGGTCGGTAATGTTTCCGAAAACTCCCCTGCAAGTGACGCGGACAAATCGTTTAGCTTCGAAGACCTTTCGCCCGACAACGTCAGCAAGACATTCAAACAGATGATCGGTAAAGGACCAAACCAGGCGTACGCGCGTGAACGATTTGTCGAAGCGGACAAAGGGTACGAACAGGCTCGCGAGTCTCGCGCACAGAATCCAGAAGGGAACCACCGGGACCAGTTCGCCAATGTCGCAACAATCTATCGGGAGGCTGCCGACCGATGGCCCGATTCGGCGTTGGAACAGGATGCGCTTTATCGCAGCGGAGAGTGTTACTTCTTCGCCGATAAGTACCCCGAAGCGGAAGAGACGTACGAATTGCTGATCAAAAAATATGAAAACTCAAAGTATCTCGACGTAGTCATGGCAAAGAGGTTTCAGATCGCGCAGTATTGGAGTGATTACAACCGGCAGATTCCGCATCGTTTTCTGGCTTACAATTTCTATGACAGGACCAGACCTGGTCTCGATACGGGCGGCCATGCGTTGCGAGTTTGGGATCGAATGCGTATCGATGACCCCACCGGTAAACTTGCCGATGATGCCACGATGGCAGCGGCGAACTCGCATTTCACGTCTGGCCAATACATCAAAGCCGATGAATTCTATACAGACTTACGGAAATCCTTTCCCAGCAGTGAGCATCAGTTCAAGGCCCATCTGCTCGGGTTGAAAGCAAAACTGGAAAGCTATCAGGGTGCCCAGTATTCTGGCAAGGCGCTCGATGAAGCTGAGAAACTAGTGCAACAGATCCGCAAGCAGTTCCCGGTGGAATCGCAAAACGAGCGAGAGTACCTCGATCGAGCCTTTTTGGAAGTTCGCTTCAGAAAGGCCGAGCGAGAATGGTTAATGGGACAGTTTTACGATCAGCGATCCGAGTATCGCGCTGCACAACTCTACTATGATACGCTCGTCAAAGAATTCGACGATACTCCGTTCGCCGAAAAGGCCGAGGCCCGATTAGGCGAAATCGCCGGAAAACCGCCGACGCCGCCCCAGCGTCTGAGTTGGCTCGTAAAGATGTTCCCCGAAAAGAAAGATGTCAAACCGCTCATCATGTCGGATGACGTTTCGACGATGCGTAGATAAAACTCTTTCACAATCGCGGTCCTCATGATTCGCTGCGTCGCCGCTGCATCACTGGCGTTCATCATCGGTGTGCTAACATCCTCTTGCGGAGGGTGTGCCGGCTATCAGATCGGACACCGTTCTTTATACCGGCCGGACATTCGCACCATCTACGTTCCGATTTTCCAATCCGATAGCCTGCGGCGGAACCTGGGTGAACGACTTACGGAGGCGGTCGTCAAAGAAATTGAGACGAATACCAGCTATAAAGTCGTCGCCGATGAGAACGCGGATAGCGTACTAACGGGCCGCATCCTGACAGACAAGAAACGCGTTATCGCTGAGAATATTAATGACGAGCCCCGCGATCTCGAGGTCGATTTCGTCGTCCAAATAAGCTGGCAGGACCAGCGCGGTGACATGATCATGCAGACGGGAATTCCCCTCCCGCCCGTCGTGTCGTCGTTGACTAACTCCGTGCACTTTATTCCCGAAGGCGGTCAATCGTTGGCGACCGCTCAACAACGCAGCATCCAGCGATTGGCCGAACAGATTGTCTCGCAGCTACAGTCGCCTTGGTGAAGTTGTCTACTACGGCCCGATGCGATCCGATACGCGCGACGAAATTGTCGCTGCAACTTCTCGTTTTTGATCTGGCGTCACGACGACCAACAACAGGTGGTGCGATCGTTATACAACTACTTATGGTGGTAGTCAACTCGCCGCAGTCCGGCGCGCGCGCCGCGCAGTGCATGTCCTTTTCCTTCTTCCTACGGTTTGAACGAATGAGTCATCGACGATTATGGCAACTCTACCAACAGCTCGGCCGTGTCGGTGAGGATGTCCCGATTCGGGCCGTCGAGTTGGGCGAAGAACAAGTCGACGCCAGCGGAGCCGGTCAGCACGTCGGATTCGTCATCGTCTTGCACGGTGGATGAGTCGAGCGGGCTCGAGTCGGATAGGAGGGCCAACAAGGCGTCGTAATTGTCGTCAAAATCAGTCGTGCCGCCGATCAAGATGTCGTTGCCAGCATTTCCGACGAGACGGTCCTTGCCAGCGCCACCAATGAGGATATCCCGCCTGCCGCCGCCCAACAGCTCGTCGTTGCCTAAGCCGCCGAACAACGCATTGGTGCCACCACCGCCATTGAGATGATCGTCGCCTTCGCCGCCGTCCATCACGGCGGGGATGGAAATCTGGCCGGTAATGGTGGCGTGGTCGTCGCCGCCGCATAGGACAACGAGGATGTCGTTAAGACCCACGGTCGAGAACGTTTTGAAAGGGCCGCCGGGGAAGAAGTTGGCGTGCACTTTGTACAAGCCGTTCCCCTGCTTGTTGATGGTGATGTGATCGG
>JANNPR010000402.1:0-1972 GCA_031400345.1 Planctomycetota bacterium
TCACTCCGCGCCTTCGTGATCACTTGATCAATCGCGAACTGCGTCAGCTTCGGAAAAGCAAACGAGGCAAGCAACGAGAGAACCGCCGCCATGATCGTGCCAAGGGCGAGCCACGGGTACGGGCGCAAGTAAATTGAGACGCGACGAACGACAAAGCGCCTACCGGCAAGTCAACGAGCTCGCCAGTAACTGTAGTGTTTTCGCCCGCAAACATCGTGTATTCCTCGACGGTCGGACGCACATATTCAACGCTGTCAGCACCAGCGTGGACGACCGGAGACAGGCGCGTCTCAATAGCACGCGTTCGCTCAGCCTCTCGATCTTCCTTTTCACGAATGGTGTCAGTCTTAACCCGATCCCGCGATTCTTCAATGAGTTACAGCAGTCTATCAATCTTCCCCAGGCGATCCTTGAACCAATCCGTGCTCCATACCCGATGAATGATACAGCCGCGGTCTTCGAGCACTTGCTGTCGAAGCCTGTCTCTATCCCGGACGGTCTCCATCGAATGATAGGCAATACCGTCACACTCAATGCCGCAGACGAAACGCCCAGGGAGTTCTTTGTCGACAACTCCGAGGTCGATTCGGTACCCAGAAACTCCGACTTGAGGTTGAAGCTGAATGCCACGTTTTGTCAGCTCTAGACACACATCACGCTCGAACGGTGATTCGGCGTCGTCGGCGGCCGAAATGGAACTGTTTCCTAGCCGACCATGTTCAGCGTAGCCAAGGAAGTCGCGCAGTAATCGCGGCCCGTCTGAAACAGCGCCAGTCGGATTGATGTCGTGCTCGCGAATTGAAGAAAACACCTTCATCTGTCGTCGGGCTCTAGTAACAAGCACGTTCAAGCGTCGCCATCCGTTTTCCCGATTGAGCGGCCCAAAGTTGTAGCGGAGTCGGCCATCGAGCGACTTGCCGTAGGTAATGCTCAAGAAGATTGAGTCGCGCTCATCACCTTGAATATTCTCTAGGTTCTTCACGAAAAACGGCTCATGTCCACTTCTGTCAAAGAAAGGTTCGATGGACGGATCCGCTCTGCGACGAACTTCGAGTTCATCAAGGATCGCCATCTGCTGCCGGAGGTTGAGTGTCCCAACGCCTAACGACAAGGGCGTTTCACCACTGGCTTTACGACCTAGTTGCAACTTCGCAAAGGCAACCACTTCATCCGCGACTCTTCGCGCTTCAACGAGATTGATACCCTTGCCCTCGTAGACGCCGTCAGCCACTAAATGGAATTGAACCCCGGCCGAGTCTGTACCCGTGATCACGCTCGGGAACGTGTGAAGATCGGAATCGTAGAAATTAACGTTTGAAAAACTAATAAGCGATTCGTGAGCGCTGCGATAGTGCCATTTCAACCTGCACATCGGTACTGCCGCTCCCATGAACTCTTCGAGAACACTTTCACTGTCTTCAAAGAGCGGCGCGCCGTCATCTCCAATTGGTGCCATCACTGCACCGCTTGATACTGCGAAAAAATTCGTCGGGGGCAACTGTTTCGGATCGCCTACCACAACTAATTGGCGGCCGCGAACAATCGCACCTACGGCCTCTTCGGTTGGCAATTGGGATGCCTCATCAAAGATGACCAGGTCAAAGGTGGGTTGCCGGCCGTCCAAATACTGCGCCACAGTCAGCGGGCTCATCATGAAGCAAGGCTTAATTGCTCGAATCGTTGCCTCGCATTCGCGCAAAGTGCGTCGCAACGGACTGAGCTTCCGTTGCTTTGCCATCTCCCGTCTTAGTTTGGGCAGGCCTGCCGCCGCATCAGGTTGCTGAAGGCTATTTTGAGTGCGGTCTCTCAAGAGACCAACGAGCGCCTTGCGATTCTGCAGAAGAACCTGCTGGTCGGCCTCTCGGAAGTGGCTGACCACACACAGGGTGGTCAGAGTGTCAAAGCGAAGGATAAAAAAAGAACCAATAAAAATAAAGGTAAACCACATAAAGATAAAGGAAAAACAAAAAAA
>JANNPR010000098.1:0-4650 GCA_031400345.1 Planctomycetota bacterium
CGAGAAGTACTGGTGCCCGACCGTGACCAGCGCCGACATTCTGGGCGGCGCGCCATTTCGATTTTCAGAAGACAAATGATCAGTATTCAAGCCCGACCCCACCTCCGATACAACTCGCGAAGTCGTCGGCGAATTTCACTGGATTTTTTTGCCATTGCCTTGATCCTCGGATTCTTGACGAGTGAAATTGCCAACGCGGCCGACGACGTCAAGTCCGAATGGCAAATCGTCAAGTCACCTGAGGTTTGGAAATCACCGCCCAAGGGAAAACAAGGATACGGTTGGTACCGTTCCTTCGTGACGATTCCAGAATCTTGGAAAACACGTGACTTTGAATTCTTTGCCGAACCGGTCGATGATGCGCGAGAATTCTACATCAACGGCGTGAAAGTCGGTGGAGTGGGGTCTTTTCCGCCAGAATTTCGCAGTGGATTGGGTGATCCCGATCGTCATCTTGTCGCGAGCTCCGTAATCCAACCTGGCAAACCGAACGTAGTGGCCATTCGAGTCTACGATAGCGATGGCCGCGGCGGCTTCAATGTTGCAGCCCCAGTGCTGTTTGCCGGTGACGAGGCAATTCGCTTGGAGGGCGCATGGCAGTTTCGCCCAGGGGATAACCCAGATTGGGCTCGTCTTTCCAACGACAAGCCGGCCGCCGAGACAACCTTCGCCAAGATTCAAAAAGCAGCTGAAATAGCCAAGACACTCCGCAAACTACCGGGCGATGATGGACCATTAAATCCGGATGAGGCTCTCAAGCGATTTAAAACGTCGGACGGGCTGGTCGCCGAATTGGCATTGAGTGAGCCGCAAGTGGCCCAGCCGCTTTCTCTCAAATTCGACGAACGAGGTCGCATGTGGGTAGTGCATTACTTGCAGTATCCCACCCCAGCGGGGCTGAAAATGATTAGCCGCGATAAGTTTCTGCGTAGCGTTTACGACAAAACACCCGCTCCACCACCGAATCATTTCCGCGGCGCCGATAAAATCACCGTTCATGAAGACTCAGACGGGGACGGAAAGTTCGATAAGCACTCGACGTTTCTCGACGGGCTAAGCCTGGCATCCTCGTTCGAATTCGATCGGGATGGAGTTTGGGTGTTAAATCCACCATACCTGTTGTTCTATCGGGACGAAAATCATGACGATGTTCCGGATGGTGACCCGGAAGTTCATCTCGAAGGGTTTGGATTGGAAGATTCTCATTCGATTACCAATAACCTGCGCTGGGGGCCCGACGGATGGTTGTACGCGTCACAAGGCAGCACGGTCACGGGTCACATTAAGCGATTCGGTTCGAAAGACCCGCCCGTACACTCGATGGGGCAGTTGATTTGGCGATACCAGCCACAACAGCGCCGCTACGAGATTTTTGCCGAAGGCGGTGGCAATTCCTTCGGAGTCGAATTCGACTCGAAGGGTCGCGTTTATTCCGGGCACAATGGTGGGGACACTCGCGGTTTTCACTACGTGCAAGGCGGTTACTATCAGAAAGGATTTGGCAAGCATGGATCGCTATCGAATCCGTACTCGTTTGGCTATTTCCCGATGATGGCCCATCACTCGGTGCCGCGGTTCACGCATGCGTTCGTAATTTACGAAGGGGGCGCGCTGGGCAGTGCCTATGAAGGTAAATTGTTTGGCGTCGCACCCTTATCAAGCCATGTCATCTATTCGCAAATCTCCAGTCAAGGGTCCACGTTCAAGACCACCGATATCGGCCACGCCCTATCCACGAACGACAATTGGTGCCGACCGGTTGATATTCAAGTTGGCCCCGATGGAGCCTTATATGTGGCAGATATGTACGAGCAGCGGATCGATCATGCGTCACACTACCAAGGGCGGATCGATCGCGACAATGGCCGCATATATCGGTTGAAGGCCAATGGGGCGACTGCACTTCCAACATTCGATCTGGCAAAACGCAAGACGGCAGAACTTGTCGATACACTGCGCCATGAAAACAAATGGTATCGCCAAACCGCATTGAGATTGTTAGCCCAACGACAGGATCAGGAGGCAATCCCTGTCTTGGCCAAGCTACTGTTCAGCAATCATGGACAACTGGCACTGGAGTGTCTGTGGGCTTTACGCGCATGTGGTGGTTTCAACGAGGAAATGGCAATACGAGCGACGAAGCATGAAGAACCCTACGTTCGATTGTGGAGCGTGCGAATTGTTTGCGATGAAAAGCAGGCCAGCCCGAAATTCGGCGAGGCCATGGCGGATTTAGCGTACCGCGACCCGCACGTGGAAGTCCGTAGCCAGTTGGCATGTTCAGCAGCTCGACTGCCTGCCGCATTATGTTTACCAATCTGCCGTAACTTGCTGGCACGCGGCGAGGATGTCACGGACCCGCATGTTCCCCTGCTCGTCTGGTGGGCAATCGAAAGTAAGGCGGAGACAGACCGAGAGGCTATCGTCAGTCTGCTTCAGTCGCCGGAGATTTGGAATCAGCCGCTCGTCAAACAGTTCATCCTTGAGAGACTAATGCGGCGATATGCCCAGTCTGGAAGCCAAAAAGATCTGTTGGTCTGTGCCCGTCTGTTGGAGCACGCGCCGGCGGATGAGCATGTTAAGTTGCTCATGACGGGATTCGAAAAGGCTTACGAGGGCCGACCGCTGCTCGGCCTACCGGAAGCTTTGGCGGTTGCCATGGCCAAACGTGGTGGCGGCTCGCTGGGGCTGCGGCTAAGACAATCGGAACCGCAAGCGATCACGGAATCGTTGAGAATCGTCGCGGACGTAAATGGTAAGAAAGCAGATCGGCTGTTGTATCTGCAGATTCTGGGGCAGGTTCACCCTGCCGGCGGATTAGAGGCCCTGCTCAGGATTGTGGAAGAATCCAAGGACGAGGATATTCGCACCACTGCGATGACCGCTCTGCAGAGCTACGACGATGGCCTAGTCGGCACTCGCATGGTTCGAATGTTCCCGCAGTTTCCCGCCGCCGCCCGCGAAGTGGCACAATCACTTTTGGCTTCTCGGCCGGCCTGGACAAAAGAGTTGCTGCGGGCTGTTGATGAAGGAAGCGTACCACGAGAGACATTGCCTTTGGCTATTGTCCGCCGCATGACTTTGCATCGTGACGAGGCAATTGCCGAGTTGGTGCGCAAGCATTGGGGAGAGATTCAAGGCACCAACGCGGCAGAGCTGCGCCAACAGATTGAGCGAATGGAAGGCGTCATCGCCTCCGGTACAGGAAACCCATATAAAGGTCGCGCGTTGTTCCAAGGGTCGTGCGGAAAATGCCATGTACTCTTTGACGACGGCGGCAAGATCGGACCCGACTTGACAGCGTACAAACGTGACGACTTGGCGACGATGCTAGTCAATATCGTCAATCCCAGCTTGCAAGTCCGCGAAGGATTTGAAACTTTTCTGGTGTTCACCGACGATGGCCGAGCGCTGAACGGCTTCATCTCCGATCAGGATAACCAAGTCGTGGTGCTGCGCACGGCAGATGGTCAGACCCTGGTCATTTCGCGAGAGGAGATTGACGAGATGCGAGCGTCTCCTCAGTCCATTATGCCGGAAGGGTTGCTGCATCATTTGCAGGAGCAGCAAGTGAGGGATTTATTCGCGTATTTGCGAGCGACCCAGCCACTGCCGGATTAGAAAAACTGAAACGGACGGATCGGTGTTGTAGTAGGCACACTCCGTGTGCCGTGACGTCACACGGAGAGTGCCTACTACTACCGGGGCGGCATGACTACAGCAACGGCGATGGTAGCGTGTGCAAAAACCTGCCACCGTTTTCGTACCACCCGTGTTGAGTGAAGCGGCACCAGGATAGATCTAGCAGAAAGGCTACCCGGCCCGTGCCGCAGCTAAACGAGGCAATGACCTTGCGAAACGGAACAGGCTCGGGATTGAAAAAGTCCAAGCCGTGCTCCGACAGATGTCGGCCAATGACGACCAGCATGTCATTGTGTAGGGGACGCCCATCCGAATCCAAGGGAATGAGTTGGATCGGATAAGGGAACGGGTGCCGCTTTTCACGTCGTCGTTCGGGAACACGCTTTTCTGGCTGAGTGTTCCAAAGAATCAACTGCACCTGCCGCCGGATCTCGTCGTCGATCGTCTTGCATGGTAGTGCCGTTCGCCCAATGCGTGACTCAGCGGGTGTGGCAATAACCATGAGCAATTCCCATATTTTGCGGTTTGGTGATTGAAAAGTTCCGGCACGACAGTATCGTGTCGCAGGATCGCAACGGTTCCAGTCTCAGGGCGGCAGAAAGCCGCGCCGACCCGAAGTGATTAGGGCCGCATTACATTCCTAGGTCACGGAATGGGCTGGGTCAAACGATTTCTTAGTTGTCGTAATCGTTGATCCTGAGGTTGCAACGACAGGCCGGCGTCAAGGACCTGCGTGGCGTGCTCGACGTCACCCTGCTGCAAGGCATCCTGAGCCGCAACGGCAAAGGTTTGGGATTCCCATGCGACGGACTCGGTGAACTCGGGAAACCGTTGGCCCATTGTCGCAAATATGTTGCGGGCGTCGTCAACCCTGCCGGCTGCCAGCAAATCCTGCCCCCACAAGCGATACAGAGAGAAGCGTCCGTTTTGGAACAGTTCAACATCCGGTCGCTCTCGATGACGCGATTGCAAAATGGCAATTGCCTCTTCGTAACGTTGCTGTTGGCG
>JANNPR010000409.1:0-6742 GCA_031400345.1 Planctomycetota bacterium
AATCGAGTGTGGATGCATCACTTGGGTGAAGGGCTTTGCCGCACGCCCAATGATTTTGGTGTGATGGGGGATTTCCCAAAACACCGTGACTTGCTGGATTGGTTAGCCACTGAATTAACTGCGCCCAAAGGAATGAACTGGTCCTTGAAGAAAATGCACCGGCTGTTGGTGCTGTCGTCGGTGTACCAGACTTCGAGCCATCCGGTCGTCGCGATTCCTGTTGGCGAGCAAGGATCTGATGAACAAGCCGGTTTACTCGTTGCGTTAAAAGGCAAGGATCCCGATAACCAGTTATTCGCGCGGTACAGCCGACGGCGATGGGACGGAGAGGCCATACGGGACGCCATGTTGTCAACTGCGGACGTGCTCAACGATCAACGAGGCGGAGCGGGAGTTTTTGCACCATTACCACCAGAACTGGTGGCGTCGCTACTGAAGGATCAGTGGCCGGTCAGTGCCGACCGTGCGTCACACGATCGCCGAAGTGTTTATCTGTTTGCGCGTCGCAACTTGCGATACCCGATGTTTGACGTTTTCGATCGGCCCGATGCCAATGCCAGTTGCCCTCAACGACTGCGATCGACGACAGCACTTCAATCGCTGACGCTAATGAATTCCGATTTCTCCTGGAATGTGGCACAGCGATGCGCTCAAAGAATTTTCGCCACGGCGCAACCGGATACCGTGAATCGGGTCCATGCTGCCTTTCGAGCCATCTTGGCTCGTGAACCGACCGCTCAGGAACTTGATCGCAGTCGTGAGTTGTTGCAACACGCAAATGGTCAGGACCAAATCGAGTCCTTGGCTGATTTGTGTTTGGCGATGTACAACCTGCACGAGTTCGTTTATTTGGATTAACTTCAACTTCATCCTTGAGAGGTTCAGGTAATCGACCTCCCGTTTAATCATCCCCGAATTAAATCGGCCCTAAACAAACCAGAGATTTCGATCAGAGAATGGATCACCTCGGCGGATGGATTCCGCCTATCCCGGTCGATTAATAGCGCATGCCAGCCGGCCGCGCGAGCGCCGATCAAATCATTTTCCAAATCGTCTCCGACAAGCAGAATTTGGTTTGGTCGCAATTCGAGCTGCTTCGCAACGGCATCAAAGAAGCGCGGGTCCGGCTTCGAGAACCCGACAGCGGATGAGTAAAACAAGGCAGGACATTGCGTTAGCGGCGCGAATTGAGAACAGAGCCGCACCAAACGACCGTCAAAGTTGGACGCTATTCCCACCCGCAAGCCCAGTTCGCGGCATGAATTCCAAGCGGATGGGACATCGTCAAACAGCCGCCAATGACAACTTTCTGAAAAATGGTCCCATAGATCCGTAAAAAGCTGCTGCTGTGCCTCGACTACGTCATCAAGTACATGGGCAACGATCCGTTGCCAGCGATGAACTTCCAACGATTCTGAGGTTGGATTGCGTAGCAAGGGCTGGAAATTTTCTACCCCTGTTTCGGAATCACCCGAATGAACTGGCTCGCGGTGCTGCTCGATGCGCCAAGCTGACGCGAATCGCGCAGCGATTTCAGAACTCGTTCTCGAGGACCCGTATTTTCGGCCCGCCGCGAAGTACGCGTCGGCAACGGAGGGTACCGGTCGGATCAGTGTTCCAACCGCGTCGAACAAAACAGCTTTGACATTAGCGAACTGCATTCCACGTAGTCACAAGCATTTACTAGTCCAAATTCTGTCGTTCTTCGAGAGTCTGTTTGTAGGAGTCTCGCTCACGACGAGTCGCTTCCAAATCGAACACCAAGTACTTCATGTCCAGTCGCAGTTGGCTGAGGGCCTCCTGCACCAAATTGAGAATGCGTCTGCGTCGTTTCGTGCTCTCCACAACTCGCATCAGAACGGGATCGATGACGAGGCGATGTTCTGCAGGCAGCGCGGCCAACGCCGTTGTAAGTTCGAGCATTTCTTTAGGAAGTTCCTCGGTCGAGTTGGGTGCAAGTCTTGGTTGCGTCGTCATTGGGTGCTGCTCCTGTTGGGTGTTGACTATGTTTTTTGAAAATGCACCCAATGTGCCAGAACGTAAGTCAAACTAACCTCAATCGTCGCAAGTCGTTGAGCAATAAGGAATTATCGTGAGTAAGAAAGTTTTTGCCAATGACACGACGCAATACCAGGTGGCGAAAACACGACGTGACTGGTCTGGCAATACTACACAACACTTTATACAAGCTGGACTTATATCAACGGACCTGAGTCGGGCGAAATGTTTCGAAGTCGCTACGTGATGAGGGGTTCAACGTGGCGGCATCCCCCCCTTTACTGCCGAATTATTTAGATCTGCAGAAGAAATTATGCCGCACACCAACCCCATGCGCAAGCGAGGTCCGGGCGAATTTCCTCGCTTGCGCTTCGGGTTGTTATACGGTTCATTGATGCTAACCGTCCTGGGCGTCCCATTATCGCAAGATTGTTACGCGGAGTTTCGCGATTCGTTCGAGTCAGAAGTTCCGTCTTGGCGCGTGGCGGATGCTGACTGTCCGGTGAAGCTTCTAACTCACTCCCGGACAACTGCCGTTTTTCATAGCGGTCAATCGTGTGAGTATTTTCGAATGGTGGCAGGGCAAGGAACCTTCGTGCACCTCATACAATCGGTTCCCGAGGCGCATGTCATTCCCGACTTGGTTCCGAGCATTTGGGTCAAATCAGATCAAGCTGGATTGCAGTTAATGGTGCGCGTCATCCTACCGCGTAGTCTCATGCCGCGGACCAAAAGACCCATCGTGGCTTTGCTGCGAGGCGACTCCTATACGCAAGCCGGGAGCTGGCAACAACTGCGAGTCCCCTCCATCGATACCCTAATAAAACGAGAAGTCCTGCAGCTACGCACGAAATTCGGACCTCACGTTGATAGGCGAGAAGCGTATATCGATGCCTTCGTGTTAAACGCCTTAGGGCAAGCCGGGCCGTCCGAGCTGTGGGTGGACGACTTGGAAATGACTGGCTTTGCCGCACTCGATAAAACGAAAGACTTCAGCCTTGATTCTGCCACGGTTCAACTCGCAACACATGAGGAAGACGCGCAACCGACTGGCCCAGTAACTCATGGTGAGTTACAAGGTGACGTGCTCTCGGCGGCGGGCCGCCCACTCATGCCACGAGTTGTTGATTGGAACGGTGAACCGCTTGAATGGATAAAATCGTTGGGTTTTAACGCCATACGCACTCAGTCTTACCTTTCGCCAGAACATCTGGCTGAACTTGCTCGCCTGGATCTATGGTTAATTACAAATCCGCCGACGGAGGCCGAGATACATCAGACTTCGCCGGGTGCTAGCCGTTTGTTGGCAGCCGAATTGGGGCGATCGATCAACGCGATTGATCTTCCCGCCATACGACAAACGGTTTCCCAACTTCGGGGTACACCGATATGGAGCCGATTACCACTGTTTGGCAGTGTTGGCTTAAATAATCTGCCATCCGAATTCCCTTGGGACATTGTTTCAGCGCCATTCGATGTTCTCGGAACATCCGTCGATTTTCCTCACCGAGGACATCAAATCCGGAAGTTGACATCCGCGTCCGAGCAACGGCATTACTGGGCCGAAATTCCCACTGAACCAAGCATCGAACTGTCCGAACAATCGCAGTTGCTCGCACCCCCGGTGTCCACTTCAATCGATCTCGATCTGGAGCAATTACGGCTGATGACATTCGTGGCGACCGCCATGGGCGTGCGCGGATTTGTGTTTCCTTCGCGAACGCGACTGGACTTACCGGATCACGAAGCAAGGGCAATTGCCCTCAAGTGGATTAACCAAGAGCTATCCTGGATCGAGCCATGGTGTGCAGGCGGAAAGTATGCGGGAACGATTGAACATCCAAAGGCACAGGTGGGCGTGTGGGATACGGAACGAGGACGCCTGCTGGTGATTGTTCGTCCGCGGTCTCATGAACAATGCGTAACAGTTCCTGATACCAAGGAATCGATTTCCCTGTTGACTCGTTTCAATCAGAACTCGGCGCTGGCTTACCAATTAACTTCCCACGGAATCGTTCCTCTAAAATCCCGTCGCGAAAGTGGTGGCTTGGGCCTAACGTTAGAGGCGGCCAGTCGAATTGAGCTTGTGGTAGTCACCGCGGATCCGATTGTCGTCAATCATTTGGCGAGGCAAATAACGGACCGTAGGGCGTCGGTCGCAAGATTGCGGTTGAACGCACTCGACCATCGCTTGCGATCGACGGACGAAGTCGTGCGGGTGGCGCGCGGCGTTTCAATCAACTTTAGTCCCATCGAAGCTCGCCTCGATGACGCACGCGCTAATTCACGGCAATGTTCGCGCATGTTGGATAACAATGATTATCAGAACTTTGCGAAGTTCTTCGAAATTACAAACGAACAGCTTTCGCACATTCGTTGGATATTGTGGCGGCAATCGGTCCCCAATAACATGCGACTGGCAGAGAATCCGGCAAGTCTGTTATTTAGCACATTGCCTCACCTGTGGTTATCGGCCCAGACGCTATCTGAAGCGGACTGGCAGGATCGCGAGCTCAACGACGGCAACTTTGAAACATTAGAGCGGCTTCTCAGCAGTGGATGGCGACAACAACGTGCAACTGGCGACGGCGCTGAAGGGATAGCCGAATTATCACCTGAGTTTCCACATTCGGGACGCATGTCCCTTCATTTAAAGTTGTCCGGGGATGGGGAAACACACTCGGGTATTTCACCTCGACTGTCGATTTCCACTCCAGCGATGCACGTTGAACAAGGACAATGGTTGAGGATTCAGGGCTGGGTTCGCATCCCAAAGCGTCTTTCCTCTGCTGACGGCGCTATGGTCATTGAATCGATTGGTGGAACAGCTTTGGCCAAGCGAATTCACAGCACCAACGCCTGGGAGCAATTCACTTTATATCGGGCGGCACCACGCTCCGAACCATTGACTGTGACTTTAGCGCTGACTTGCGATGGGGATGTTTACTGGGACGACATCAGCATCTCAGCCGTCGATGTGGGTGACAAGCCAGCGCGGTAGTAGACACACTCCGAGGTTGTGATTTTTTCGCCACGGAGCTTAGCCTTTGACAACGCCAATGGGGCGCATTTTCGCGACCTTCGTCGCCAAATTCGCCCGATGGACGACGTCCACCACTTGGTTGACATCCTTATACGCGTCCGGTTGCTCTTCGGCGAGTCCTTTCCAGCTGTGAGCACGAGCTATGACCCCACGTTTGGCAAGCTCGTGATCGATGCGCCGACCCTGGGCATGCTTGACCGCCGCTGTGCGACTCATCATTCGCCCCGCACCGTGACATGCTGTCCCGAATGTTTGCTCCATGCTTCCGGCCTGCCCTACTAGGACCCAACTAGCACGCCCCATATCCCCGGGAATCAGAACCGGCTGCCCGATCGGTTTATAGATGGAGGGTAACTCCGGATGTCCGGGCGGAAAGGCACGGGTAGCACCTTTACGGTGCACCCACAGGCGTCGAGCTTTGTTTCCAGTGGTGTGAGACTCCAACTTCGCAATGTTGTGCGCTACGTCGTAAACCAAGTTCAATCTTAGATCCTGCCAGGGGCGTCCAAACACTTCTTCGAATGCCTCGCGAGCCTGCCACATCAGCAGTTGCCGATTGCACCAGGCATAATTCGCGGCTGCGCACATGGCCCCCAAGTACTTTTGCCCCTCGGAACTATGAACCGGCGCGCATACCAACTGTCGGTCTGGTAACTCGATACCATATTTCTTTGGGCTGTCTCTCAACAGTCTTAGGGCGTCATCGCAGACCTGGTAGCCCAAGCCGCGCGAACCAGAGTGAATCATTACGCAGACCATGTTCTTTTCGAGTCCCATCGTGCGTGCAGCAATTTCATCAAATATTTCCTCGACGACTTGAACTTCGAGGAAATGGTTTCCCGAGCCAAGGGTTCCACATTGATCACCGCCCCGCTCGAATGCACGTGGACTTACCCAATCCGGTTCTGCTCCGTCTAAACAACCCTCGGCTTCCGTAAAGAGAATGTCGCCCTCGGTCGCCAAGTCGCGACGTTTCAGATATGCGGGTCCTTCGGCCATGAGTTGCCGCAATTCGCGGCGGTCGAATTTATACTTGCCGCCGCGCCCAACTCCTGCCGGAACTTTTCGAAACAACGTGTCGATTAACAATTCCAAGTGCGGTTGCACGTCATTCAGAAATAGATTGCTGCGAACCAAGCGCACTCCGCAGTTGATGTCATACCCCACGCCACCTGGAGAAATTACTCCGCCTTCCTCAGGGTCTGTCGCACAAACGCCTCCAATGCAAAACCCGTATCCCCAATGAATATCAGGCATCGCTAGGCTGGCGTATTGGATTCCTGGCAAGAAAGCCACGTTGGCAACTTGTTCCGGTGCCTGGTCGTTACGGATTTGCTCAATCAAAGCGTCATCGGCAAAAATTAATCCGTCGACGCGCATCCCAACTTTGTAGCTCTTGGGAATCCGCCAGCAACAATCGTTAACGCGTTCCAGTGTTCCGCGAAATACGTCTTTTGCCATAAGATAATTCCATGAAATGGCTCAATCGGAAGAGCTTCAAAAGGCTACATGTTTCTAGCAAATGGAGCGCCATAAGCTCGATATCATTGAAACCCCTCGAATTGATCGTCAGATGTCGACAATCACCTCAGCCAACCAGCCGCCAGAAGTTTGGACCACTTTCAACCCGTGATAGGTGATCGCTTTGACTTCATGTTCTAAGTGGTGACGTTGAGGATCCACAAGTTCGCCGCGCCGCCG
>JANNPR010000189.1:0-5119 GCA_031400345.1 Planctomycetota bacterium
TTGCTGTTCACAAAATTCGCCGCAGGGCGACCCGACAAGCTGCGGCGAGGCGGGAAGATCGTCATCATTTCGTCCTGGATTCTCGGCCGGATTCTGAATTCGCGGATCGTCAGTCTCCCGCCGAGATCGAGTGTGCAATCCGCGAAGCCATTGAGGTTCTCCGAAATTCGGAACGCGAAATTGTCATGCTGCGTATCCAAGGCTACACCATTGAGGAAATTAGCGAGCGAACCCAGCGTAGCCGCAGGACCGTTGAGCGTAGCCTGCAGCGGGCCCGCGAGAGGTTAGCCGACTTACTGCTTGCGGAGAAATGATGGAATTCCTTGAATTCCGTTGGCGGATCATAGCTCGGTGTCGGCCTTAACCCTATGGCAGCAGATTTACGAACGGTTGCCAAGTGAAAGAGCGTCGCCGCGCAGGGTACACGGCCGGCGAACGCCTATCGTGTGATCTGTAGTTGAAAGGCTTTCGATAGATAATTGTCAATCCCATGAAAACACGTGCCGACCATGAGGCGTTGATTGATGATGCTCTGGACCTCTTTGAGCGCGACTGGTCTCGGCGGGAAGAAGGCTGGATCGAGCGTGTGCTGTCTAAGGTCGGCATCGACGACGATCCGATTGCGATCGCGGAATTGGTCCGAGCCGACATTGATCGCCACTATTTGGCAGGAATGTCGGTGTCTTTAGAACACTACTTCCTGCGGTTTCCAGAACTGCGGACCACTCCGAATTTGGCGATGGAAGTCGCCTTCGAAGATTACCGTGCTCGTGCATCGCGGGGGCTGGAGTGTCCAGTCGATCGCTGGAGCTGGCTTCCGGGGGTCGAGTCGCAATCCTGGTTTGTCCAATTGCGGGAGTCCGTGCCAGGCGAACCATCCAAGGGAGCGAGTGTCGATGCCTGGCAGTTGCAAGGTTCGAACAGCTCAGTGGCTCCCACGAAAATGTCACCGAGCGAGTCCCGCGTGGACAGGGCATGGCCTGATGTCGGTCAGCGGCTGAGCGGCTTTGAGCTGGTCGCTCTACTCGGCAAGGGGGCTTTCAGCCGCGTATTTCTGGCAAGGCAACTGTCACTTGCCGGCCGATATGTGGCGGTCAAGGTGGTGGACCGACCGTTGCGAGAACCTTCTTATCTGGCGCGGCTGCAGCACACCGGAATCGTGCCGCTGTATTCGTATCATCGGATCGACGGGCTCTGGATGCTGTGCATGCCTTACGCAGGTGCGGCAACGTTGGCGGATTGGTTGGATCAGTCTAATGAGCCGAGTTCCCGTGACGGACAGAGCTTGATCACGACGGTTCATTTCGCCCAACATCGTTTGACCGTCGCGCAGCCCAGCGCGGCCAGCGGCGCGGCGGACTCACTAAGTGACAACGAACGCCACTCGCTGCGATTATGGAATGCAGCAGGGTCACAGCCACTGGATGGATTGCGTCGTCTGAACGCGTCGCGTTTCGGCGTGTGGTTGTTGCGGCGATTGGCCAGCGCACTCGCGCACGCGCACGAGCGGGGCATCGTGCATGGTGACTTGAAACCGGCGAACATCTTGGTGCGAAATGATGGTGAGCCGGCGCTGATTGACTTTAATCTTTCGCGCGCCGCCGGCACAGAACTCGAAACGTGGATCGGCGGCACGCTTCCGTACATGGCACCGGAGCAGCTTCGCGGGCTGCTTGGTCAACCTGAGGCGGTAGGCCCGGCGGCGGACGTTTTTGCACTCGGGACAATTATGTATGAGGTTGTGGAGGGGAGATCGCCATTTTCGGCACCCCTGTCGGCGGCCCATACGGACGTGGCCGCCGCGATCGAGCAGCGGCGCGCCACGCGCCCCTTCTCGTCATCTTCGGTGGCGACGCCTGGTTTGCAGTCTATTGTTCGAAAGTGCTTATCACCAGAAATCCGGGACCGTTATCCCACAGCCAGCGAACTGCTCGAAGATGTCGAACGAGAGTTTGCTTATCGAACGCTGCGGCACGCGCGCGAAAGCCTGTGGCGCAGCCGCCTCCCGAAACTCGTGACTCGCCATCCGCGAGTGTTTTCCGTAGGCCCGGTCGCGATGGTTGCCGCTAGTTTGATCGTCGCGGCGGCCTTGGGTTGGTGGTCATGGCGTGATAGTTCACTGCGTTTGGCGGCCGCGGCGAGCGCCCAGTCCTACACAGCTTCCTCCGAGGCGTTGATTGCCGAGTTGGCAGCCGCAACATCCAGCGAATTACCCGAGACAATCCAGCGAATCGATCATTCCCTAAAGCACTTCATTGATGACAAGACGGACACCATTCGAGAGACAAAGGAACTGGGCCGACTGTCCGCTGTCGATCGTTCACGAATCGAAAAGGCACTGTTCGATCAGGCTCTGCTCGTTGGCATTGCTTCGCTCGATATGGCATCAAGTTATCCTGAGTCATCGCAGCGTACGAACTATGCGACGGCGGCCAATCGCTATTTGAAATGGTGCGGTTTATTCCGAGTGCACGCTCGTGCAAGCTCATCTTGGTTCATTGAGCAAGCCCGCTTGGCAGAACTTCATTCACAACCGGAGTTGGCCAAGACATTGCGTCTTTCCGGGTTGCGGTTGAACGCGGGTGATTCGCTTGATAGGGTGCTAGAAGCCCAACGTCTACTCCGCGAACACCATCCTGGTCGAGCAATGGATCGATTGCGGGAGATTACCGTATTGCCCCAGCCCGTAGTGTTATTCTGGTTGACGCTCGGGCGTGCACAGATGGATGTAGACTCGCTGGATGACGCCAAGCTGTCGTTCACGCAAGTGATAGGTGCCTTACCCGATTCGCCAATGGGTTATTTCAATCGTGGATTGGTGCAACATCGTCAACGCCAGTACGCCCAAGCCATATCAGACTTTTCGGTAGCGATTGACCGCGATGCAAACTTGCTCAGCGGATGGGTCAATCGCGCACTTGCTCGCAGTGAAAATGGTCTGATCACCGACGCCATCGCCGATCTCGACGTTGCACTCACAATCGCCCCTGAGTCAAACCGCCTGTTGCTGATGCGATCACGAATGCTGCGACAAGCCGGCAGGACGCGCGAGGCGCAAGACGACTTCGAACACGCCCTGCGACACCCGCCAACTCGCGTCGAGGACTGGGTTTCGCGTGCGCTGGCTCGCCTGCCAAAAGATCCCACCTCCGCCCTGGCGGATCTGACGCAAGCTCGCACGCTAGAGCCAACATCGCCTCAGGTACTGCAGAATATGGCGCATGTCCAATCCGAACATCTGCACCAAGTCGATGAGGCCATCCAATCCTTGTCGCTCCTGCTAACGGCGGATCCCAGCATAGAACAAGCCTGGGCTGGACGTTCTGTATTGTATGCGCGGCAGCGTAGTGCCGTAAAAGCGTTGGCCGACGTCGAACAGTTGCGGAGTCGATTTCCCAAGTTGATGCCTGCGTCACGCTATCAGATTGCGTGCGTCCATGCCTTAATTGCCGACCAACGGCCCGAAAGCCGATCGGATGCCATACGATTTTTGGCGGGTGCCATACGTGTCGGCTATGGAACCGAGTTGCTTGATAGCGACCCAGACCTCGAAAACATCCGAGAAATGGACGACTTTAAAATCCTTCGCGAGGCGTCGCGAATCGGCGCAAATTGATCGGTCGAGATTCAATTGGATTGGTTGGGCTACGTCGGCTCGCGGTTCATAGCGGTTGCCGGACAGACGTGATTATGTTGTCGTAAGTCACTAGCCCATTGTGCATGACCTGAACTGCGAGGATACCTATTATGTTGGGTCGTTTCCTGTGGAAGAATCGCAAAAAGCCCGTTCGGAAACAGGCCCCTCGCGCCGGGCATTCCCTCGTCGTGGAATCGCTGGAGCGGCGAGTTCTATTGGCAGCTTTCGCAATCCCCTGGCCGAACGCCCGGGATTTGTCCGTCAGCTTCCCCTCTGACCAGGCGGGCATCGGGGCATACTCCAATTCCCTTCGGGAGGTCTTCGATCAAGTGACCGAACGCCGCGATTGGCAAGAGGCTGTGCTCCGAGCGTTTCAGAGTTGGTCTGTCTACGGCAACATCAATATCGGGTTAGTGCCGGATCGCGGTGATGCGTTTGGTGCCCTAGGCTTAAGCACGAACGATCCTCGCTTTGGCGAGCTTCGCATCGGCGCCTTCCCACAGCCCGGCGTGTTGGCGAATGCTCTTCCGTATCAGCCGATCGCCGGCACATGGTCGGGAGACGTGCTGCTGAACACCCAAGTCAATTGGTTTTTAGCCGATTGGACGCCTGGCACTAAGGTGAGTGCTCCGTCACCCAATGAAAACGGGCCGTTCGTCGATCTGTACTCAGTGCTGCTCCATGAAGCAGGTAACTCGCTGGGGCTGGCTGATACTCACAACCCTCGTGCAGTGATGAACGGCACTTACTCAGGTCCGAAGGGAATCTTCCACAGTTCTGACGTCGCGGCGATTCGCCGCTTGTACGGAGCTCGGCAGGACGTGTATGAGCCGATTTCCAACAACTCGCTCTCAACCGCGACTAAGATTCAATATCCGACCGGATTTAATGGCAGCTCGCCAGTTTCGGTTCGAGGCAGCTTGAACACGATGTCGGACAAGGACTTCTACCGCTGGGAGCCTCTGGCAGGTCAGGATCGGGTTACCGTGCGGCTATGGGCGGCGGGGATCAGCTTGGTGAAAGCCAAATTGGAAGTGCTCGATGCTCACGGTCAAATGATCGCCGGTGTCAACGCGGATAGCATATTTGAAAACAACCTACAGCTTGAAATCGGCTCGCTCGCAGATCATCGTACGCTGTTCATTCGTGTCGCGCGCAACGCAAACGATGTATTCGCCATCGGTGATTACGAACTGGAACTCGACTACCGCTCGCCCGAGCAGCAGCCCAGCATCATTCCGCCGCAATACGACGACTTCCGTGACGACGACTTCGGTGACGACGACGATTCCGTCGATGCGCTGTTTGCTCAAATCGGGTTAATGGATACTGAGGTCGGACGCAACGATACTCTGGCAAGGGCCGCCCCGCTCAAAACACCTCCTGGATTCTTACCGGGAACGCGATTCGAATTGCAGTCGGCGATTGGCTCGGCAGCGGACCGCGACTTATGGCGTTTCCGAGCTCCAGCCCAAGTTAGTC
>JANNPR010000243.1:0-3923 GCA_031400345.1 Planctomycetota bacterium
CAGTAAGCACTCGTGTCGTTGGGGAGTCGTTGAAACAACCTGGCGGCGGTGGCTTTGGCGGCTCCCAGGTAACCGGCCAACATCTGTGCTCCAATAGCGTTTCTCATGTTATCCCAGGATGAGGTAACGAACATCTCCTCGGTAAACACCTCCGCGGCTTCGGCCGATTGGCCGAACCGGAGTTTGGCCTCCGCCCGCGTGAGTTCGACCGCTCGTCGCTTGCGGTCGTCGGTTTCCCGTTCAATCACGCGCGAATAGTCTTTGATCGCGGCTGGCCATTGCCGGAGCTTCATTTGCGCGTCGGCCCTCGATGTAAGCAGATCGATGTCATTGGGAAAGGTCTCGAGCGCCTGGGAGATGCCGTCCGCGGCCTCGTGGAATTGATTGTCGGAGATTCGTTTCGACGCCAGGTATTTGGCCTGGCCGAGGCGAAGAAAGAGCGCCCCCGGCGAGCGTTCCGCCAGCCCGGAAAAAACCTTATCAAACGGCGCGGCCAGTTGGGCCACCCGTGTCCTGGCTGCATCATCCGACGCGAACTCAAGGGCCCGGGCGAAGGCGTCAAGGGCCTTGGCCTCGTCGCCGCGGGCGTGGTAGGCGGCGCCTAGTCGAGGCCAAGGGGCGGTAATTTTCAGCGCTGCTTGGCGATTCTTTTCGCGTTCAAGCACTCCAGCATTATCACTGACCGACAGGCGGAAACGGCCAAGGTTGGCTCCCTTGTGGGTGAATCCCGTGAAAACGAGCTCGAACTTCAACCGGGCATTTACCTGGAGGGCCAGGTCAGTGGCGATTACGGCCTCGATTGACTCGCCGGTTTTTGGATAGCTACTCCATTTGTTCGCGTCGATAGGTCCATCGATGATACTTCGGTAGACGTCAAACTCGGCATGAGAGACAAAGATGTCGGTCAAGGCCGCAGGACGATCATCCGCAAAAACACGAAACTCGTATAAATGGAAAGCTCCAAGATCGGGACTTCTTCCTGAAACGTTTCTGGGCAACGATGGATCGGGCAGCGCCTCGAGACGAATTACCCTGACCGCCTCCAAGTCCGTATCCGCCACAAGAGTGTAGACGTCCTTGTCCGGATTCTCGCCGCTGGCCAGGATCGAGCCGTCCGCTTGCAGCGTCAGTGTCGTTCCACCTTCGGATTTTATTTCCACGGGCCTCAGCACGGTCCATTCGACCGGACTAACCTCAAGCAGTAGGTCGGCCAACTCTTTCGCCACTTGTGAATTCTTGGGTTCTACTTCCAACTTCTCCTCATACAATGTGCGGGCCTTCGCCGCGGACGCGAGAACAAGCTTCATTTCGCCCCGCTGGGCGTAGTGGCGAGCTAAGGCGTCGTGGAACCGCACGTCTGCCGGATTGAGTTCGGCCAGTTTTTCCAGCAAGCCGGCGTGGGCCGAGACTTCCTGGATGATTCTGGTCACTGCCGCGCGGTCCGCGGCGAGATTGAGCGCTCGGGCAAAGGCAGTTGCGGCGTCGGCGGCCCGGTCCTGCTGGGCGTGGGCGGTTCCCAGGGCGATTTCCAGGTCCGCCAGACCGCTGGCTGTCAGCTCCTGACGCAGTTGCACCGCCTCAACAGCATTAGAATCATTGGTCACCGACAGGCGGAAGCGGCCCAGATTTGCATGCGCTAGGCGGCTCTTGAAATCCAATTGGATCTTCAGTTTCGCAAATCTCTCCGGGCGAGTCGGCGAAACTATCCCAAATACGGCGGAGTGAACTTCTGTCATCCGCGAATACGTGTTCCAATAGGTATCGGAGTTGCCGTCGATGGCGCCCGAGATGCCACTCGTGACGAGCGCTCCGGCGGTATTCTCCAAGGTCGTCACGGCTGAGCCGATTTTCAGTCTGTTTGGTTCGGCGCTTCCATCCACTGGCATGAGGGAAACGGCGATTTCCGTCAGCATAGAACTTCCACCGACGCTGCGCCCCGATCCGCCTGTGGGGAAACTGGGATCCGGCAACAGTTCCAATCGCAGCGCTGTAACGGAAGCGTCGGCGAGATCCGAGATGATTATATAGGACTCGGAATCCGGATTCTCTCCGCTGGCCAGGATGGAACCATCGTCTTGCAACGTCAGCGTGGTCCCACTCTCAGCGGTCATCTCGGTCGGTTCCAGGACGGTCCACTGCGGCTCGGGGTGTTCAGCGAGCAATCGGGAAAAGGCTTCCCGGGCTTTATCCAGATCGGGCAACGCCTCCGCGCGGCGCTGTTGGGCCAGGTTTTCCTTTCCCCGGTCGGCGTGGTGCCTGGCCAGGGCGAGTTGCAGTTCCCGGTTCTCCGGCCGAAGTTTCACGAGTGCGGTCAGCACGTCTTCAAACGGCTTGAACTGGTCGATCAACGTCTTCCTATACTCTGACGACTTGACCCGATCGAGGGCCTCGGCAAACGCGGAGGCCGCGTCGTTAACCTTCCCCTGCAGGGCATGTCCTTTTCCAATGGCAACGTCCAGGTCCGCCAACTCGCTATCCTTGAGCTCCTGGCGAAGTTGTGCGGCCCGGAATCCCTCGGGATCACTCGTCGCCGACAGCCGAAAACGACCAAGGTTGGCTTGTTTGTAGGAGGTCCCAGCAAAAACGAGCTGGAACTTCAAAGTATCGTGGACCCCTTCGGCCAAATCAGTGGCTACAACGGCGAATTGCTCCTGGCCGAATTTTGGGGACGTACTCCAAAAGTTCGAGTCGGACTTGCCGTCGATGATACGGTGAAACCGGTCAACCACGGCGTAAGAGACAAAGATGTCGGTCAAGGCGGCAGGACGATCCCCAGCAAAAACACGAAGCTCGAATAATTGGAAAGTGCCGTTGCCCGGGAATCTTCCCGGACCGTTATAGGGCAGCGAAGGATCGGGCAGCGCCTCTAGACGGATTGCGGTGATGCGCTCCAGGCCGGTCTTGGCAACCAGGGTATACGTGTCCCGATCCGGGTTCTTACCGCTAGCCAAAATGGAACCATCCTCTTGCAGCGTCAGCGTGCTCCCGCCAGCCGATGTGATCTGGGTGGGCCTGAGCACGGACCACCGCGGCTCCGGGTATTTGTTGAGGATAGTCTCAAAAGTTTCCCGAGCTTGTTGTAATTCGGAAAGCGCCGCCTCGATCCGCTTGCGATCTAGTTCCTGTCTTCCTCGCTGGGCATGATTTCGAGCCACTACAAGCTGCAGTTCCAGTTCGTCAGGCCGGAGCTTGAGCAGAGCGGCCAGCACCTCGTCAAAGCCTTGCAAATGCTCGATGACCGATGTCCTGGCGGGGTTTGTCTCCGCTTCATCGAGCACCTTGCCGAACCATTCCGCCGCCTTGGTTGCCTCGCCCCCAAGGGCGTAGCCGACGGCCAGGCCAATCCGGGGGTCGGTAACCTTCAGTGCCGGCAATCGGTGCACTTCGTTTGAGTAAGCACTCGGGTCGCTCGTAATCGAGATGCGACACCGGCCGATCGAGTGCCCGACAGAAGACGGGAACAGGTAGTTCTGGATCAGCGAAATCGTCAACGACGAACCAGGGCCTACCGCCGCATCGCCATCCAGTTCAAACACTGCACTTTGGGCCCGCCCAACCATCGGCAAAATGGCCCAGCCGTCAGTGGTCGACTTTTCATCCTTGTCGATTGCGGCCGCAATAGGGTACTTGCCAAAGCGGTTAATATGGGTCACTCCGCTCAATTGCTCGTGCGTGGCGACTGCATTCTTCAGATGAAGGATCTGCTCCGGACCGGGAACGGCGGGCTTGAGCGTCGCGGTGAATTCCGTCAGCACCAGGTTGCTGTTGAAAAATCGTCCCGGACCATTTTGGGGCAACGATTCGTGTGGCAGAACTTCGAGACGCAGTGCTTGGATGTTTGCCGGAAGATCGGCGAAGGTGAGCGTGTAGACGTCTTGGCGCGGATTCACGCCACTGGCCAGGATGGAACCATCCTCTTGGAG
>JANNPR010000283.1:0-3531 GCA_031400345.1 Planctomycetota bacterium
GATTCTGACCGAGCCGAAAAACTCGCTGACTCGCCAATACGTTGCGCTCATGAAAACAGAAGGCGTGGATTTGGAGTTTACTGAAGATGCGATTGAAGCATTAGCCAACTGTGCTTTCAAGGTGAATCAATCGACGCAAAACATCGGTGCCAGGCGGCTATACACCATCATGGAACGGATGCTCGAAGAGCTCAGCTTCGAGTCGCCCGACATGAAGATGGGGCGCGTCGTGATCAATGCCTCCTACGTGGCCGAGCGACTCGACAAAATCGCCGAAGACGAAGACCTCAGCAAGTTCATTTTGTAATCGTTTAATAATGAACCGATGAGAGAAATACCCTACCTCCGAGTTGCCAATGTCCAACGAGCACCTATCCCCTCCCCCCTAGTACCTTCCTCATTTCCTCCCAGCTGGCGCAAGGAGCGGGGAAGGCGGCGAGGCAAAAATCGCGGACCCAAGCTCGTTGTGGCTCACTCAGATAGTCGACTTTGCTTTTTCCGTCGATTCTTGCCAGCGTGCAGCCCAGAAAGTTCGTGACCGTTCGCCGAGTGAGCGCCATCCAGCGGTCTTGTCCCACTTCTTGGACCATGTGCTGACGGTAGGATAGCCAGAATGAGTCGAGCAGCTGCAAAATGCCTTCGTTGTTCGGTGCGGTGCGAACGGCCTTGAGAAATAGATGTGTGAGGAAGAAACCCAAGTCGAAGGCCGGATCACCGAAATGACCCACTTCGCAATCGATGAGCATCAGCCCTCCCTCGTAAACTAGAAGATTCTTTGGGCTGAAGTCACCGTGAACGAGCGCGGTACGATTAACTGCCAATGAATCAACAAGCGCCTCGATGGGCTGGCGCAGCTGCGGATGGACTCGAGCAACTTGGAGATAATAGGGATCAACTCGTAGGTCATGAAAGAACTGGCGGTCTTGGAGTTGCTCGTTGAGAGTCGAGTCGTTCCACGATGTGCTGTGTAAAGTGGCCAATAGGTTGCCGGCAGCGACCGCCACATCGGGCTCGCAAGTACCGGCCAGTAGTTGTGTCTTCCACATCTGGTGAGAAGGTGCGGCATCCATGGCGAACAAATAATTCTCGGTATCCTCAAACAGGATTCGGGGTGTGATTGCCGTTCGGCCGCTGATTAGTTTTTTAGATTGGAGATTTTTTGCCTGGCGTACTTGGGTGCCGCCTGATAGCAACTCCGCACACGCGCGCAGCACTTGCACTTCCCGGCGAATACGTTCGACGCTACAGAACCAGGGATCAGCTACGCGCAGCTGGGCGCGAGCTTGTTTGATTACGAAGTCAACCTGATCCGGGCGAGATCCCTTAACATACAACACGATATTGGAAACGCCGCCTGACATTTCGCGCACTTGGACGCAGTCGTTCGCAGCGAGTCGACTCGTGTCGCGGAGGTACTGCTCGGCGGTATGGGCATCGATCAGTCGCATGAGATGCCCGAATGGTTTTAGTTAGGACTTCTTGGTCTTGGCGCGCTTAGAAGGCTTAGCGCTGGCGGCGTCCGAGACCCACAGCTCAGCAACTTGGGCCGGACTGGCGCCGTACTCTTGCCCGAATGCCTGGTCGAACGTTTTACCGCTGCGCATCTGAGTGAACAGTCTGTCAAACCGCTTGGCATCCTTCATCAGGAATCGGACGAAACTGTAGCTGGCGATATCGGCGTCCTCTGGGGACATTTTGCCCGTCAGAAAGTCGTTAGGTTTATCCATGGTCGAAAGGACTCGCGGGATGTCGGCATCCCAACTTGCCACTCGAGGGTCATTCGTATCGATTCGAGCTGCCGCGACCCGCGCGGCACCTTCGGCAAACCAGCGCGGTGTTTTTCCCAGGCTCGCGACGTAGACCCCGGCGACTTGTTGTGCGACTAATCCTCGCAGAGTGTATTCGTCGGCTTTGGGTGGCGAGATGGCTCCGTAAGCATCGATTGTGGAGAATCGCCAATGGCCGCGATATTCTTTGGGCACATCGCGACGTTCGACCATTTTGCCGAACTCGTTGTAACTGTATCGATCGGTGAAGAAATACAGCGTGGTCCGCCCTTTCACTAACGGCTGGCCCTTCTGCGCCTTGAACAGGCTTTCCACTTTGGGCGCAACGTCCTCCGCGACCTTGCCGAACTCGGCCAGCGACGCTGCCCCGAAGTTGCCGATGACTAAAAAGTTGTCTGTTTCCATTTGCTCGGCCGAAATCCCGGGCATTCCCAGCCGCCAATTATCTTTTGCCAACCTGATCCGCTCGGCACTCAGCTCCTGGTGCGTCGCAGCATTCGCTTTGGCAACCCCGGCCACTTCAGCGATGTCTTGCGTCTGATTGGAACCATCGAACGCAACACCCTCCTTGATCCAAGTCTCGATTTTAGCAATCACGTCTGCTTCCAGTGGCGGTTTGCGCGCGGGCATTCGTTCGCCGCCCGCTTTACCAAGCAGCTTTTGGACCAGAAGACTGTCGGCCGGGTCGCCCGGTTTTACCGGAGGCCCGCTGTCACCTCCCCGCAAAAACCCTTGAAATGTCGTCATGTTGAAATTGCCACTAAAACGCATGCCACCGATGTGGCAACCACTGCAGTTTGCGATCAGGATAGGCGCGATGTCTCTGGCGAAACTCACCGTTTCCTTGCCGGTCGCCTGTTTCAAAGCCACCGCCGGAATATCGGCTGGCTTCGGCGCAGGAACCAACGTCTGCAAGTTTGCGGATGTGTTCTCCCCGTCGAATTTGGCTCCCCCTTGGATCCATTTTTTAAGCGTTTCCAATTCCTGGGGAGACACCTTCAGCCCGCCCCGAGGCATTTCTCCGGATTCGATGACCTCGATCACACGGCTGCCTACCGGGTCGCCTGGGAAGATCACGACCCCTGCCGGTGGACCCTTCATTAGATTCGCAAACGTGGACATGCTGAAGTCACCTTTAGAATCCCCCATGTGACACCGTCCACATTTTGCTACGAGGATTGGCGCAACGTCTTTGAGAAAGCCTGTACCACCACCACCAACGGTGTCTGAAATCATGGTGTCAGGCTTCTTTAACTCGGTGAGCTCCACGCCTTCCAGCTCGAGCAATGCGTGTGCTTTCAGCAGGCGAGAATACACCGTATCCAACAGCGGCGCGACATCTTTCCCTCCCTCGGCAGCCAACTTATTCATCCTCTCCTGGACATCTCGAATGATGACGCCAGCTTCTTTGAATTTGCCATCCTTATAGAGATTCCCGGCCTTGTTCACTGCCGCTTCCAATGCTTTCGCTTCCTGACGTTGTGCCGGAGTAGGCGCTGCCGACAGCGAAGTACATAAAAAAATGATTGTCCATGCGAAAGTTACACGGATGAGCAAACGGCACCAAATTGAAGTGCGCTGAATAATCACTGGGCAAGCTCCTGTTCCGGAAGACGCCTCTATCAAGATACAGGCTACGAGCCGGATGCAAGATTCGCAATGAGGAAGTGGAAAATGTAGTCAGTCCGTCGTTGTAGTAGGCACACTCCGTGTGGCCTCGCGCATCAGGGCGAAAAGCTTCTCC
>JANNPR010000292.1:0-3034 GCA_031400345.1 Planctomycetota bacterium
GCTCGCAGCAAAGGCCTGTCGCCACGCGGTAGACTAACACTGGATTGGTGAAAGTGCGTTGCAGTTGTTGGAGCTGTGGGTGTTACCAAAACGTCAAATTCCGTAAAGGTCTTGGCCCAGCTCTCCCGGACAACGCGTCGCACACGTTGGGCATGCAGATAATCGGCTGAGCTAATAAACAGCCCAGCCTGCAACATGTGCCGAATCTCCGCGCTGTATTGACCGCCGTGTTGCTCTAAGTGTCGTCGATGATAAGTGGAGGCTTCGGAGTAGATGATAGCTCGATGTGCTCCCACCATTTCGTCTAACATGGGCAAACGGCAATCTACCCGACGCGCTCCCAACGCAATTAATTGTTCGATTGCGAGCTGCACCGCGGCAGCAACTTCCGGTTCCAAATTCTCAAAAAACCAGTTTTGCGGAACTCCTAAACGCATACCGGTCACCGATTTTTTTAATTCCTCAACAAATTCGACCATGGGCTGTTTCACGGTGCTTTGATCCGCCGCATCGTTGCCCGAAAGCACGCGCAATATGAGCGCGTTGTCTTCGACTGTGCGGGTCATCGGCCCCACATGGTCCATGCTCCAAGAAAGCGGCGCGACTCCAGCTCGGCTGACGCGACCATAAGTCGGCTTCAGCCCCACTAGGCCACATAGCGCCGCCGGAAGTCGAATGGACCCTCCCGTGTCGGACCCTAACGCAAACGGACAAATTCCCAGCGATACCGCGACCGCAGAACCGCTGCTGGAACCGCCCGAAATTCGACCTTCGTCCCATGGGTTCTTGCAGTCGCCGAAGTGCGGATTCTCACCGGTAAAACCGAATCCGCATTCGTGCATGTTGAGTTTGCCAAGGCAAACCGCGCCGACCGCCACCAGTTTCTTGACGACTGTTGCATCGTGTTCCGCGATCCGGGCGGCAAAGACACGCGAGCCACAAGTCGTGGGAATTCCCTTGACGTCAATCACGTCCTTCACGGCAAACGGAACACCGGCGAGTGGGAGCTTGCGCCCCATGCCAACGATCGCGTCCACACGATCCGCTTGTTTTCTGGCCAGTTCAGGGGTTAATTTGATAAACGCGCGCCACTTTTCTTGAAGCCGCTCGGCCTTCCCAAGTGCCTCATCGGCAATCGCCCGCGCTGAACGCTCCCCCCCTTGGACTGCAGTGGTAATTTGCAAACAGGTTTGAAAAGGTTCGCTCATGAGAAACTTGGATCGTAGATGGTGGCCGGATCGCGTTCCCCTACTTGAGCCCGTCGCATCGAGTCCATTTCCCTGCTAAGGTTGTCCAGCAATTCGGCGATTGCTTGCGCATCCCCGTCCATCAAGGGCAGACCTAATAGCTCGTTCGCCATACGATTCACGACCTCAGCCGATTTCATAGAATTCGCTGGAACCATGGATGAATCCTTTTAAGAAAACTCGTGGCGACCGTTGCTTCAACGCAGGAGGGGGATGCCAAACGTGGCACTTTTTACCTCGCGCTAGGATGCTGTCTGTTGTAGTCTTACTTTGATCAGCGTCAACCACATTGCCCTCACTCAACGGGGATCCCCTCACCGAACGAGGATCACTGTGCCACTTTTGCTGTCCGATTGGGATGGTTTACGAAGCGGCACCGCCTGGTTTGCCGATGGCAAAACAATTCTTTTAGGAATTGTTGGAGGCTATTTAGGTGTGGAAGTGGCCAAGCGGCTGCTGAATGTCCGAATCAAGACCGGTGATACATTCGCAGTCCCGGTGGCGGTCGCCAGGGGAATTGGGCGACGGCGACGTTCTGCGTCTACCTACCCAATTGCAGAATGCAAGCCCGTTCCAATGGTTAGCCACGTGAATTCAAGACCGAAATACTAATGGCCAGCGGGGCCGGTATGCTCGTGGGCGGCCCGACCCGGACGGCGCGCGCTTAGTTTTTCAATTCACGAACGACAACAGGTGCGCTCGCGACTAATCCACCTTCACGCCACTTATCAATTTCAAAAACTCGGCGTTCGATTTGAATCTGGTTAGCTGCTTGACGAGTTGTTCCATGGCGTCGACTGGGTTCATGGATGTCAGCGTGCGTCGCAGCATGGTAACGGCGTGAAGAGTTTCAGGATCGTGAAGCAATTCTTCTCGGCGGGTACCGGACTGATTAATGTCGATGGCCGGCCAAACGCGGCGATCCGCGAGTTTTCGGTCCAATTGCAATTCCATATTTCCCGTACCCTTAAATTCCTGAAAAATTAGGTCATCCATTCGACTGCCCGTATCGACCAAAGCGGTTCCGACCACAGTAAGTGAACCGCCCTCTTCGAAAGCACGAGCAGTTGCGAACAGTTTCTTGGGTATATCCATGGCCTTGATATCGACACCGCCACTCATCGTCCGGCCAGTATTACCGACCCATTTATTGAAAGCGCGGGCCAATCGCGTAATCGAGTCCATCAGCAGAAATACGTCCTTGCCCATTTCGGCCAGCCTGCGGCACCGCTCGACGATCAGCTGCGACAAACGAACGTGACTTTCCACGTCCTGATCCAGACTGCTGGCCACGACCTCTCCGTTAATGGTGCGCCGCATATCCGTCACTTCTTCGGGACGCTCGTCAATGAGTAACACGATCAGCTTGACGTCTGGATAGTTTGTGGCAATTCCATGGCTGATATGCTGGAGCATGATCGTCTTGCCGGCGCGAGGCGGAGATACGATCAGGGCACGTTGCCCTTTCCCCAAGGGAGTCAACAAATCCATTACTCGAGTCGTCAGAGGAGTGGGACCCGTCTCTAAGCGGAACCACTCCCTCGGATTGATCGGCGTCAAGGAGTCGAACGTTTTAACGTTGACGTACTCATCTGGGGCCATTCCGTCGACTTCTTGGATCTCGCGTAGCCGTGGGCCTTGTTGGCGACGGAAGTGCTGGACCATCCCGCGAACCATGACCCCCTGTCGCAATCCATATCTTTCGATCATCGCCCCTGGAACGAAGGGATCGGATCGCTCGCGGTTGTAGTTGTTTTCGGGACTCCGAAGGAATCCATAGCCGTTGG
>JANNPR010000321.1:0-4164 GCA_031400345.1 Planctomycetota bacterium
AACCTCTAACCTCTAACCTCTAACCTCTAACCTCTAACCTCTAACCTCTAACCTCTAACCTCTAACCTCTAACCTCTAACCTCTAACCTCTAATTCAGTGGCAATGGAACCTGATTTGGACCTGCAAGATAGCCCAGCAAATCACGGACTTGCTCGATGGAGTATTTCTGCAACATTCCATCCGGCATCATCGAGACGGGCGAGGCGGTGCGTTCTTCAATTTCCTGATTGGGTATCACCAGCCTTTCGTTCACCGTCTGAATGGTGACCGCATTGTCAGTTTCGGCCACAACCAGGCCCGTTATGATACGGCCGCTGGTAGTCTCGATAACTTGCATTTGATAATCCTTGGACACCGAGGCGCTGGGATCGACGAGGTTTTCTAATAGGTAGTCGAGATTTCTTCGCTGTGAGCCCGTGATTTCCGGTCCGATATTGGCGCCCGCGTCGAACAGTCGATGGCAGTTCGCACAGTTCGCCTGAAATATTGCTCGCCCAGCGGTGCGATCTGCAAATTGCATGAAGTCGGGCGTTAAGCGCTTCTTGTAATTCGTAATCATTCGAGTTCTATCCGCGGGCGTCTCGCGAACGATACCCCACAAGGCCGTGACCCTCCCGGCGAGCTGATCGTCGCGTAGATTTTGGATCTGACGAGCGGTAAATGCCGTCAAGTCGACACGAGGAATCTGACCCGACTCGACCGCATCCATTAATGCCATGGCCCACTCTCGGCGAGATGCCAACGTTTGCAGAGCGTCCTGGCGAGCAATGGCATCGAATGAGTGATAGATGGCGAGAATGGTTGTCACCGTGGCCGGATGTTCGTATTCCGCCAATCCACGCAAGGCGGCCTGTTGGGTGGCCGGCACGCGGACTAATTCAAGCAAAAGCGGAGCAAAGTCATTGGCCTTTTTGGCCACTAGTGCCTCGATCGCTCGGTTGCGCGCTGCCGCTTTGACCCGCGAATCAGCCGCTTGGATACGTAAGGTTCGCATCGCAACTGGATCATCGAAAATCAGCGCCAATTGCAGGGCCTGCTCGTGTAACGATTCATTTCCGTCGAGCTGAAGTTTTGCAAAAACCTTGGGCCACGTGGGCGGCATCTTGGTAGTGCGAGTCCCTTCCAAACCTAGCAGCATGCCGGCCATGAGGTCTCGCTGAGCGGCAATATCCGCCGAACTATCTAACACTTGCACCAGTAATTCGAGCCCCTCGCTATTGGCAGTTCCTGCAGCAACTCGGCGAGCGATATGTCGTCGGACTAACGGTATCTGCGTCGCGCTAGCCAAAGTCACAAAACGGGCGACATCTTCGTGAACCAGCGGCTCGATGCCGTACCAGTACATTGAAGGAAGATTCATATCGGCGGCATCTTCAGTTCGTGCTACCAAAGCCTCAGCTATTCGCCAACGTTGATTCGCCGAAACTTGTTGTAAGGCACTTGCCAAATGAAGCCGAACGAATGGAGAGTCATCGGTTGCCGCTAGAATCTGAAATTGATTCAGCACGTTTCCTCCAGGTTCGACGCCATCCATCAACAATCGAACCGCCCAGGCTCGGAGGTACTCGCTTTCGTGATCCAATTGGCGGATTAAGAAGGGTTGGTCTGTTCCACCAATGACGTGCAGTACCCAGAGAAGACGCAGTTTGACGGAGATTTTGGTTTGCTCGAAAAACATCGCTCGCAAGAGTTCGACGACGGCTGCGAGATCGACTCCCTGGGCCGCATGTTCCTGCAAAAGTCGGCGAGAGTGCCGTGCGTGCCAGTCGTTTTTATGTAACTGCAAATAGACGAGATCCAAATCGGACAATTGCGCCAGATCGGTTTTCTGTACCGGAACGCTGCCGTATGAAATCTTGTAGATACGGCCAGTATGCCGAGCTGTGTTTTTTAGGCTGTGACATTCACCCGTGTCAGACCAGTCGCTGGCAAACACGGCGCCGTCCGGACCGTACTGGAGTGAAACTCCCATATACCAAGGGTCTTTCGAGATCATGAGGTCACGCCCGTGCGACGCTGTGTATCCCGAGCCAGCACGTCGCAGGATATCGTTGTTAATCCGATGTCCATGAATATTGTTCATAAACACGGTATTTCGATAACGGTCCGGCCAATTGTCCCCCAGATAGATCATGGTGCCGCAATGTGCGTGGCCGCCACCGGCAGCGTCCTCTTCCGCAGAGCCGATACCTTGCTGAACGTTCGTGCGACCCACGAAATGCAAGTGGTCGGCGATCGTGCCGATACGCTCATAGGCAAATTGGCTGGACTCACGATTCCGCCACGGTTCGTAATGCGCGCCTTGGATCACGTGGAACAGGTGCGGGTTCACGCAATTACAGACAAACGCCTGGCCGAATTCATCCCAATCGATCCCCCAAGGATTGGTTGTGCCATCGGCGTATGGCTCCCACTCGTGACGTACCGGATGGTAGCGATATACACCACCGTCAAACCGTACCCGCTGATCGTCCGGTGTTCCTGGCTTACCTAACATGGACCAGTTAGTGCGCCCATGCGTTCCATATAGCCAGCCGTCAGGACCCCATGCGAAACTGTTGGCCAAATTATGCGCATTGGCATGGTTGCCGAATCCGTCCAACAGCACCTCAGCAGGCCCGTCAGGGTGGTCGTCGCCATTGCGGTCTGGGATAAAATACAAGCACGGCGGCGACATGATCCATGCGCCGCCGAATCCGACCTCTATTCCCGTCACATAGTTCAGTCCGTCGTAGAACACGCTGCGTTTGTCGAAAGCGCCGTCGCCGTCGCTGTCTTCGAATATCAAAATACGATCGCCCGCGACGTCACCGTGCTGCGGATAGTTGTAAGCCTCGGCCACCCACAAACGTCCCCTGTCGTCGATGCAAAATCCTATCGGCTGTTGCACGTCGGGTTCACCGGCAAACAAGGTGACACGGAACCCTTCGGGTACTTCCATGCTCCTCGCGGCCTCCGCCGGTGGTAACAACTCGATGGCTTCAGGATCGACGGCGGAAGATGTTCGCGCCCCTCCAAGGAATGCGCAACATACCCACAACAGGAGAAGACAATGACGTGTCATGGGTTCAGGATTCAGGGTACTAGACTCTAAGCCTTTGCGGCATCGAGTGCTTCCTGTAGGCGAGTTTTTGGCTGAGCACCAACGAATCGGTCAGTAACCTTTCCGCCCTTGAAGACCATCAAGGTGGGGATGCTCATGACCCCATATTCCTGTGAGATCTGCGGATTATCATCGACGTTAACTTTTCCAATTTTGATGGAGCCCAGGTTCTCGCCCGCCAATTGGTCAATCATGGGAGCAATTTGACGGCATGGACCACACCAAGGAGCCCAAAAGTCGACCAGAACTGGCTTATCGGAGGTTATTACTTCTGTTTTAAAGTTCCCATCTGTAAATTCAACTACGTTCGCATCCATTGTTTCGCTCCTATTCGTTGAGCCATTGGGGTCTAGCATGAGGCACTGTCGATTCTATCCCGCGCGGCAAAAGAGTGTCAATGAAGGGCAAATCGGTGGTTCGGAGCCGCCACCCAGACGACGCGCAAATTATTTCGATTCAGATTGACCCTCACTCTGTTAGCTGTCAGAATTCTCGCTGTTCCCGTCGGTCAAGAGTTCAATCGCTATGTCGCGGATCCGATGCTGGCGATTCGCGACCGACGTAAGGGTGTACAAGGAGGTCCAGTCGCTGGTGCAGCTATGTACCTGGTTTCTTCAGGTGCGGAAGTTCTGGTTCATACCCCCGCTAAGATCAATTTGTTCTTGGAGGTGCTGGGACGACGTCCCGACGGGTACCATGAAATTGAGACTTGCATGGCCGCAATCTCGCTTTTTGATACCCTGAGCGTGCGATCCAGTGAGCATTCCGAAATCCGCCTGAACTGCCGATGGGTCCCCGGCTATCAAGCAAGATCCAACTCTTCGCATACCACAGCCACGTTTGGCGACGTCCCCAACGATTCCCGAAATCTGGTGTATCGAGCGGTTGATCGACTCCGGAACCTAGCGGGGATGGAATGCGGTGCCGATATCGAACTACTAAAACGAATTCCAGCTGCCGCGGGGTTGGGCGGAGCTTCGAGCGACGCTGCGGCTGCGCTGGTCGCTGCCAACTACGTCTGGAAGTTGAATTGGCCCCGGCAACGTTTGGTCGAAATCGG
>JANNPR010000337.1:0-2858 GCA_031400345.1 Planctomycetota bacterium
AAACTTTTTTTCAAAAATTTTTCAAAACCAAAAACTCGTGATTTTTTTCAAACAATTTTCAGGCGTTTGCCAAAAATTTTACGACCTTACTTTTCTTTTCGACGCTGGCTTTAGTGGCAGAAAAAACGACGAATTGAAACGGTTTACCGCGATGCAGATGGTTACTCAACCATGAGTACGTCATGAGCGCCGACGCGTCGCTCGCATTCGACCGCTGCATTTCTCCGGATGGCACGCCGTTCGTCAAAAAGGACGAACAGAAAGCCAAGCTCGTGAGGCGTGGTGGTAAGGTGTTGGTTTCATTCGCGAACGGCAAGTTAGTGGAGCGGTTTTCAATTGAAGGCGAGAAGCTGGTCGTGGAGCGGTTTGAACCGGCATCGCAATACCCCAAGTACGCGACCAATAAGGGCGAAGGCGGGAGAGAAGAGAAGGTGGGTAAGAAACAAAGCGAGAAATAAGTACCTGTTCAACAACCGCATCGCCAAGAGTTTTGATTCGGACGGTGTTGGCATCTTGCCTCGTCATTGATGTCGGTTTACGGCGATCTCGTGGGAGAAGGGCGATCGCCTAATCTGAGCGATCCTTGGTGTGGTATCCTTCAGTCACTCAACCTTCAGCCACTCAACCTTCAGCCCAAATTGTGCGTAGATCCAGGACAAACCCGGGTAGGCAATCATCCCCAGATATCGACTCCAGAGACGATCGGACTTCCGGCGCCTGCCCTGGTCTATAGATGTGAACTTGCTTCAGTCGCGGGTCGATCAACCAACCCAGACGCACGCCATTTTCCATGTACTCCTGCATTTTCTCCTGAAGATCGGTCAGTCGATCCGATTCGGAACGCAGCTCGATGACAAAGTCAGGACTCAATGGTGGAAAGCCTATTCGGTCCGCAACGGCAAGCGATTGCCAACGAGCTAGACTGATCCACGACGCATCGGGCGATCGCTTCGCTCCATTGGGCAAGCGAAACAAGGTCGAAGAATCAAACGCTCGGCCGCCAAAAGTCCTTGCCCAGAGGCAGAGTTGCGTAGTAATTTCCGAGTTTCGATACCCATTTTCACCACCTGTAGGTGTCATGAAGACTATGTCCCCGCTGGCAGTCTGCTCGATGCGAAGCTCGGGGTTCGCTGAAATGACATCATCAAACGACTCCCTTAATCGGACTCGAATTGGTGGCGTTCCCCAGTCATCGCTAACAGGCAATTTTTGATCGGTTGATGTTACGGCCATGCGTTGAATCTCCCGTAGTAATCCCCCCCCCTCGAGTACATCTGTGCGGGGCTAGGACAGCCCCTCTTCGATCGCATGCCCTTACGGCAGACACTTAAGTCCTTCAGCGATCGTCCACATCGTCTGGTACACCGTTCGGCGTTATTGAGACAATGAATGGCTCAATGCTAAATAAGAAATCAAGAATGAAAAGTGCAAAATGAAAAATGAAAAATGAAAAGTGGTGTTGGGGTCAGCGCGTTCTCGAAATCATTGTGCAGTTCTCATTTTTCACTTTGCATTTTGCACTTTTCATTTTGCATTCTCCCGAACTCCAACACCCACGCAACTGGAGTGCCGAACACTATTGGCTGCGTCCCCTTTTTTTTGCGCAAGCTCATTCGACATGTGCCATCTGACTCCGGAAGAACGCCAGAGTGGATTCCGGCCAAGGGGCTGGCTGGCTCGCCGGCAGCCCTGCCCGCAATCGAGCACTTTCCAGCGCCATGGCGGATCGACAAGCTATTTGTAAGTGTCGCCCCTTTTCCGCCAGGGACATTTCACGGTAGCGCGGGAGATCTTGCTCGTCAGCGGACGCATGAGCGATTGCGGAATTCATAGGCCAGCCTTGGTTATTCGATTTTCACAACAGTCTGGCGCGGCGGAGTCACCAATAGCCCGACGCATCATCCCGCATAGCATTGGAGACAACTCTTTTGGGGCCACCGGTGTTTCCCCTTTTTCTTCTTGTGCGATCACTCGGAAGCAATGCAGAAGAGATGTTTTTCGCCGCGTATTAGGAGGCGGTTCGAAAATGGGACGGGCGAGCTGATGACCGATTCGGCCATGTTGTTCTCGGACAATAGTTCGAATTTGTCGTTGGTGATGCGTGCGACGAACACAGTTCCGTCCTCGCGGGGCGCATAGAGTTTGTTTCCGGCGATAAGCGGCGACGCATAGTAATTCGACCGGTGCTTGGGAAGTTCCGCATTCCAAATCGTCTTTCCGGTCGACGCATCGATGCTCGCGACCTCCCCGCGGTCTCGGACGAGGATGACCCGGCCTTGGTAAACGGCTGGAGTCGGTACGAACGTTCCCACATCGTCTCGCATCCACACGTGATTCGTTTGCGTAACGTCGCCACTTCCCGATAGCCGAATCCCATGGAGCCGCGGGATTCCTCGATCATTGCGACCGTAGGCGATTACCACCATGTCGTTCACGATCACCGGCGTGGAAATCGCCGGCCACAGCTTATTGCCTTCCGGGTTGAATTTGCCGCATGACCACGATACCTGCCCATCGGTCGCGTTGTGTATCGTCAGTTGTTCGGCTCCCCAGACGAGGATCGACTCCGTCCCCTGATACGGAATAACCAAGGGGGTCGTGTAGCCGTGATCGCATTCCATGGGCGTCGAGTAATTGCGCGCGACCTTCCAGGCTATTTCCCCCGTCCCTTTGTCAAATGCGGCCAGCCACGACTCGCCATTGTGCATACGAGCCATAATGACGTACTTCTCGGTCAGCACGGGCGAAGTCCCATGGTCCCAGAACAAAGTGTCCTTTCCGAACCGTTCCACGAGGTTGGTCCTCCAACGCACATTGCCGTCGGATTCCACCGCTGCGAATGTGCCACTCTTGAAGAA
>JANNPR010000377.1:0-10994 GCA_031400345.1 Planctomycetota bacterium
CCACCACCTCCGCCCATACCGGCTCCACCACCTGGTGCCATCCCCAACATGGCACCGCCTGCCATCGAGTTGGCCATGGGCAGCGGATTACCATCAGTACCAACTGGTTCAGGCACAGAAACTTCCGCGGGCGGTTTTTCCAAACCGAACCCGTATGATCGCGTTAGTACGAGCATGACGCCGGCACCGAGCGCCAATCCGATGACCCCTGCACCTAACCAGGCTGGGAGCCCGTAAGGTTCAACACGACCGTCTGATCGATCCGACATTTTTGGCTCCTTCGTACGAGTGGATGAACGAATGAGGGTCTTAGCATCTCGCGCGCGGCAGAACTGTCAAGTAGCGCGCGCCCGGATTTTCGAGAACTTGGAGACCCAGACGATCATCAAGTCGAATTTGAAAGGGCAGGCCAAATGCTAGGCGATTAACGCGTTGACTGCTTTGCCGTGTACGTCGGTCAATCGATATTGCCTGCCTTGAAACCGATACGAGAAGCGTTCGTGATCGATTCCCAGCAATTGCAGAATGGTGGCCTGCAAGTCGTGCACATGAACCGGATCACGCGCAACGTTGAATGCGAAATCGTCGGATTCGCCGTATACGAAACCAGGCTTGATACCACCGCCCGCCATCCAAATTGTGAAGGCGTATGGGTGGTGATCCCGCCCCCATTGTTTGCGGTCGTTCATATCCCCTTGAAGGAAAGGAGTACGGCCAAACTCGCCACCCCAGATCACCAACGTGTCATTCAATAGCCCTCGTTGCTTGAGGTCCTTCACCAGCGCCGCACTCGGCTGATCGGTGTCACGGCATTGGATTTCGAATTGGGTTGTCAGGTTGCGATGGTGGTCCCATCCAGCATGCATAAGTTGTACGAATCGTACGCCTCGCTCGACTAGGCGTCGCGCCAATAGACAGTTGTTCGCATACGAGCCCTTGCGGCGAACGTCCGGGCCATACATTTCGAGGACATGCTCGGGCTCCTGATCAATATCTGTGAGCTCCGGGACACTTGTCTGCATGCGATATGCCATCTCGTACTGTGCGATTCGAGTCACAATTTCGGGATCGCCAAATTCGGCATAGTGCTCGTGATTGAGCTTGGCCAAATCGTCGAGCAAGCCTCGACGAACATTCGCGCTCATTCCCTCGGGGTTTGATAGATACAACACTGGATCGCCGCTGGCGCGGAACTTGACACCCTGAAACTTGGACGGCAGAAATCCCGACCCCCAATAGAAATCATAGAAAATCTGACCACAACTGGCTTCCTTGTCTCGTGACGTCATGACTACAAATGCGGGCAAGTTTTCGGTGTCATTTCCCAAGCCATAGCTCAACCAGGCTCCCAAACTTGGTCTTCCCGGCTGCTCGGACCCGGTTAAAAAAAATGTAATTCCTGGCGCGTGATTGACCGAGCTAGTATGGAGCGACCGCACAAAGCATGCCTCGTCGGCGATCGAGGCGGTATGGGGCAGAAAGTCGCACACCCATGCGCCGGAGGGTCCGAATTGCTTAAACCCGGTAAACGGTGGCAGCACTAGTTTCTTTGCGCCTTGGGTCATTGTTGAGACGCGCTGGTTCTGATGGATCGATTCCGGGATCTCCTGCCCTCGCAGCTTCTCTAAAGCGGGCTTGTTATCGAACATATCCAAGTGAGGAGGCGCGCCGTTTTGAAACAGGTAGATCACCCGTTTCGCTTTGGCGGCAAAGTGGGGCAACGAGCTTAGCCCGGCAATGGTCCCGTGATTCGTATCGCCGGCGGTTAGCGCTGACGGATCGACCAGAGATGCCAGCGCCATTCCACCCAGGCCCGTCGCCGTCCGCCCAAACAATTGACGTCGTGTCAGATACGCCGCTCGAGCCATTCGCTGATCCATCGGGTCACTCCCTAGTGAGCGTCTCATCCAGATTCAACAGCAGGCTGGTGACGCTCGTGTAGGCGGCCACGTCGATCGGTTTCAAACTCGGATCCGGTTTGGACTCGCCGACGGAGATTAGTTTTTGCGCGGCCTCGCTATCCGTTAGGTACTGCTGCCGGAAACGATCCAGGGCAGACAGCAAAAGAGTTTGCTCGCCTTGGCGAGGCAGACGTGACGTACAAATACGAAATCCGTAAATTAGCCGTTCCCGATCGCTTCCCCCGCCTGACTTCAGCATTCGTTCCGCCAAGGCCCGCGCCGCCTCGACATACGTGACGTCATTGAGAGTTACCAAAGAATGCAAAGGCGTGTTGGTGCGATCCCCTTTGACCTGGCAAGTCTGACGGCTGGAAACGTCGAAAAACATCGTGGGCCCGACGATGCGTCGCCAGAATACGTAAAGGCTACGCCGGTACAGGGCTTCGCCACGATCGGCGGCATAGCGGATTTGGCCGAATGTTGCTTCCTCCCAAACTCCTTCCGGCTGATAGGGCTTAACGGGCGGCCCCCCAACTCGCTCCACCAACAATCCACTGACCGCAAGCGCTTGGTCTCGGAGCATCCAGCTAGGCAACCGAAAACGAGCTCCCCGAGCAAGTAAAAGGTTGCCTGGGTCACGTTCGGCCATTCCCGGCCGGACCTGCGATTGCTGACGGTATGTGGCACTGGTCAGCATGGTTCGTACCAACGCCTTCGTATCCCAACCCAGTCCACCTTCCGATGCATTGCCACCCGCACCACGCCGGGCAGATGAGAACTCAACCGCCAGCCAATCGAGCATTTCTGGATGCGATGGCCGTTCTCCTTGTACTCCAAAGTCCTCAGCGGTTTTGACCAAACCGCTGGCGAAAAACTGTTGCCAAAATCGATTTACCGTGACACGCGGCGTCAGAGGGTTCTCTGGCGACAAAAGCCAACGTGCCAGCGAAAGGCGATTCTGTGATGCGTTGGTTGACGAACCGGGCAGGCAGGTGAGCGTTCCGTGTTCCACTTTCTCGCCCGGTTTGTTGTATGCGCCGCGAAGCAAGACAAACGTATCCCTGGGCAGAGCTCGCTCACGCATGATCATCGTGCGCGGAGCAGACCGTTCAGCCTGTTCACGAGTTGTTTTAGCGTCATCGTGACGTTTTTTGGCGGCAATTAGCTCAGCGTGAGTTGACAAATAGTGATCGGTGACCGTTTTCTTTTGGGCGGGATCTCGCTGGTCGGCCGGTGTTGCCAATGCAATGCGAACTGGCTCCGGCACGGGCTTTACGTCCACAGTCATTTCCCAGGCCGCTTGTTCAAGCCGTGCCTTTTGATCTATTTCATTCCGATCTTTTTCAGCTTGTTGCTCGTTCGATCGCAGAAGTTCGATTCGTTTTTGTTCTTCCGCCGACGCCAAGCTGATGAGTGGATTGGCGAGACCGCCCGCATCGTTGGCTCCGCTTTCGTCGATCGAATTGAAGTACGCTGATAGCTGATAATACTCTCGCTGCGAAATGGGGTCGTATTTGTGATCATGGCAACGAGCACAGATCAGCGTCAGACCCAACCACACGGCGGCTGTCGTTTCGACACGATCCTGAACGTATTCAATGCGGGACTCCTCGGCGATTCGCCCCCCCTCGCCATTGATCATGTGGTTACGATGAAATCCTGTAGCGATCAACTGCTCCTGGGACGGGTTCGGTAGAAGGTCGCCTGCCAGTTGTTCTAGTGTGAATTGATCGAAGGCAAGACCTGCATTGAAGGCACCCACCGCCCAGTCGCGCCAGTACCACATGGCGCGAGTAGGATCTCCCTGATATCCGTTTGTGTCGGCATACCGCGCGGCATCAAGCCACTCCCAAACCATCCGCTCTCCATAACGTGGCGAAGCCAATAATCGATCGGTTGCTCGTTCGTACGCATCCGGCGCAGCGTCGGCTAGGAAATCATCCAGAGCCTGCAGCGAAGGAGGCACTCCATTGAGATCGAGCGACAGACGCCGCAACAACTTTTCCTTGGAAGCCTCCGGCGAATGCTGAACTCCCTCTTGTTCGCAGCGCTTGATCACGAACGCATCAATAGGATTGTGGCACCAATCCGCATCTTTCGACGAAGGCACTGCCATACGACGGGGCGTTTCGAAGGCCCAGTGTTTTTTCCACTGGGCACCTTGTTCGATCCAACGGGTCAATAGTTCGACCTGTGCTGGCGTGAGCTTACGGTTCGAATTGCTCGGCGGCATGCGCTCGTTTTCGTCGGAGCTGGTAATCCGTCGAACCAATTCACTATCCGATGACTTATACGGCACGATTGCCACTGCACCGTCACGCATCCCCTTGGCCGACGATTCAACATCCAGCCGCAAGTCGGCCTCGCGAGTTTTCGAATCAGGGCCATGACACTGAAAGCAGTTTTCAGAAAGAATTGGCAGAATATCTCCGGAGAATTCAATGTCGCGAATCTGCGCGGATTTCGAATTGTCTTCCACGACAGATTGAGCGTCGATACGGGCAACGACGCAGAGCGATAGTGCCGCAGCCATGGCCCCAACCAACGTTCTGTAACTTACTTGCTCATAGGTCATACGGAGGTGTATCGCCTGCAGGGAAATGAAACTCGCCGACTACGCCTTACGCACATTCTGTTTAACAGTCTTGACTCCTTTGGTCGCATTTCGCGTGTCAACGATTAACAGGGAATGCTCGACAATGAACGGCCAGTCGTACTGACTATGATCCGTAGCCACCAGTACGCAATCTTGAGCGGCAAGGTACGAGGCCGTTAAAGGTTGGCTCTTCATTTTTGGCAAACGGAAGTGACGCATCTCCGGCAGGCTGGGAATATACGGATCGTTATAGGTAACGTTGGCGCCCCGTTCCAATAATAATTCGAGCAACTTAAATGAGGGACTTTCCCGAGGGTCATCCACGTCTTTCTTATAGGCCATTCCCAGAATCGCGATCCGGCTACCCCTCACCGGCTTTCCCAGCTCATTCAACGCGTCGCTGAGTCGACGAACAACATAGGTCGGCATTTGTGTGTTGATCTCACCCGCAAGTTCGATAAAACGCGTTGGAATTTCGTGTTTGCGCGCGATCCAGCTGAGATAGAATGGATCGATCGGAATGCAATGCCCGCCCAGTCCCGGCCCAGGATAAAACGCCTGAAAACCAAATGGCTTTGTTTTGGCAGCATCGATAACCTCCCAGACGTCAATTCCCATGCGATCAAACAACATCTTGAGTTCATTCACCAGAGCAATATTTATGCACCGATAAGTGTTTTCAAGGATTTTGGCTGCCTCGGCGACTTCGCAGCTTGAGACCGCAACCGTTTTGACCACAGCTTGTGAATACAACAGATCGGCCAGTTCGAGACTCGTCGGTTCAATTCCGCCCACGATTTTGGGAATCACCGCCGCGGTAAAATCAGGATTGCCAGGATCTTCGCGTTCGGGGCTATATGCCAAGAAATAATCTCGTCCCACAGTAAGCTGCGATTTTGAAAGAATGGGAAGGACGGAATCCCGCGTGGTGCCGGGATAGGTGGTACTCTCCAAGACCACGAGCTGCCCTCGTCGAAGTGTCGCGGCGATTTGTCTGGCCGTGGCCTCTACATACGTCAGATCGGGATCGCGACTAGCGGTCAACGGTGTTGGAACACAAATCAGTACGGCATCGGCCTCGGCGATTCGGGCCATCTGAGAAGTGGCCTCGAATTTCCCTTGCGCCTGCCAGTCAGCGATCCACTCAGCAGGTATGTGTTTGATGTAGCTTTCACCAGCCGAGAGGCGTTCAATCTTGCGCTCGTCCACGTCGAAACCAATGGTTGAAAAACCGGCCTGGACGAAAGCACGAATCAGTGGCAGGCCCACATACCCCAGGCCCATTACGCCAATCTTCGCGGTCTTGTTGTTAATTGCCGACCTGAGCTGCGCGGCCGCATCGCTGTCCATGTTGTGATTCATACCTAATCAATTACGTGTGCGAATACGCCCTTCTTTAGTAGCGATTGCCGCGGCCACTTCCTCTGCTGTTGGCTTCCATTTCTTTCCCGCAAGTTGTGGTTCGAAATCGGCGCGACCAGCCAACTGAGCGATCGCTTTAATGCAACGGTGCATCAACTCTACCATGACCTCGCGATCGGAGTCGCTGTCGGCGTGGTCGGTAACATGAATGGGGCGTCCGAATTTCACACGCACTCGCGCCGGCATGAAGAGCGGGCTCCAAACCGCCTTTCCGAACGGTGAGCCCTCGATATAGCAAGGGATCAGAGGGACGCCAGCCTTCAGTGCGATCAAAACGGCGCCCGGTCGACACGGCAGCATAAACTGGTCGGTCACGTTGATCCGGCCCTCGGGAAAGACACCAACTAGTTCTCCCGACGATGCCATGCGAATCGCCGCCTTTGTGGAAGCCGTGTCGATACCTCCACGATTCACCGGGATTGCCTCAACCTGGTGCAGAAACCAACGAAATAAAGGATGGATGCAATACTCTTTCGCGACCATCCAATGGCTCTTCCGCAACAGCATGGTCTGAATGAAAAATGGATCCACGCTACTGCGATGATTGCAGACGATCAGTGCGCCCTGGCCTGGAGGAACCTCAAGCCGATTGCACAAATGAGTTCGCCACAAGAATCGGGTAAGTGCCTGAGCGATTATGTATAGGCAAGACTGCGGAAATGTGAAGGGTAGACGACGCAAGCTTCTATAGAACACAATCCAAGGCGTTACATACGCTAGCAAAAGAAACGCCATCGAAATTCGCTCATGTGTCGGTGTCGCATAAGCTAGTAAGAGAAACGCGTTCGAAATTCCATCATGCGACATGTGGTCTCTGGTCCTTCGTAGTCTCGCGTTACTGCTTGTCCCCGGCCAGCTTGCCTGGCGGGAACACATGGCTAATGGCTTGCCAATCTCGTTCACGTGCTGGGCAAGCCGGCAGAGGCCCAGCGTGGCCCTGTCCAGCAGACTTAGAATAACAGTGTTTACCTTGACCGACGATGACACGCGTCCTTCAACGCCACTTCATCAGCAACTTTTTTTCACCTACGATGATAGGAAATCGATAAATCTAGCTTTGCTGACCGTCCATCTCGCTATCTTTGCTTTTAGCAACCGGAACTCTCAATGTCCTCTCACGCGGTGTGGCGCATAGTAGACGCGAACTACAACCGAGCTTCCGAGGGGCTACGAGTTCTCGAGGAGTTTGCGCGATTCGTGCTCGAGGACCGATTCCTGACAAGTCAATTCAAACAGCTGCGGCACGACTTAGCAGCCGCCATTCAGGCCTTTTCGCGCCCGGACCTACTCGCCGCTCGGGACACCCAAAATGACATCGGCACTGTCCTGCGAACTGACACCGAGTACCATCGGCCGGACCTACAAAGCGTACTGTCGGCCAATAGCGCACGTGTCGAACAGTCCTTGCGCGTCCTAGAAGAATACGCGAAGACAACCGGCGATCCGGGTGTTGCGGCGCAGTTCGAATCGTTGCGATACCGAGCCTACACGCTTCACCGAGCTCTAGCCATCGTGGAAAACTCGCAACAACGGCTACTAGAGACCCGACTTTACGTTTTGATTGACGGGCGAAGTTCCGTCGACTCGTTCCGAGAACTTGTTCGAACACTAATCGACGCAGGTGTTCACGCCTTACAACTGCGAGACAAGTCGCTTAGCGATCGGCAGCTTTGGGATCGCGCCCGGATCTTGCGAGAATTAACTCGCGACACGCAGACGCTTTTCATCGTCAATGATCGACCGGACTTGGCGGTACTGGCAAACGCTGACGGAATCCATGTGGGGCAGGACGAATTACGTGTTCAGCAGGTGCGACAGGTCGTAGGTCCTCGCATGCTCGTCGGTGTGTCGACTCACTCGTTAGAGGAGGCCCATGCTGCGGTTCACGAAGGGGCGAATTACATCGGATGCGGACCTACTTTTCCGTCGGCTACCAAAACATTCGCCGTTTTTCCCGGAGTCGCATTCCTTCAGGCCGTCGCTGATGAGATTTCGTTGCCTGCCTTCGCTATCGGAGGGATTGGCGAAGACAATCTTGCAACCGTGCTGTTGACGGGCATCAAACGAATTGCAGTCGGAAGCGCGATCACCCAAGCATCCGACCCCGCGGGAGTTGTCCGACGGATGTTGGAGAGGCTCTCGTAGGGTGGGACAAGATCGCGGAGCGAGCGACGGCCCACCAACTTCATCGGACCGATTGGTCGGATCGGACGGATCACGTGGCGGATAGTCCTATTGGTGGGCCGGCGCTCACTCCGCGAGTTTGTCCCAACGAACAAAAGCGGCCACTTAGCTGCATCGTTCGCCGGCACAGTTTATTGCGTCCGATCAGCAAACAGGGTAGTTCTCACTATGAGCACCATTCAAGAAATCCAAGATGCCTTGCGCCAACTATCGTCTGAGGACTTAGCGACGTTCCGCCAATGGTACGCCGAATTTGATGTAGCTCTTTGGGATCGGCAATTGGAAATGGATGTCGCATTACTCCTTCAGGCTGGATTCCCGAAGACTGCTGAACTCGTACACAGGTTGGTTGAGGGGGTAGAGTTAGTTGACACCCTCGCCCCCGAATCACTTGCGCGAAAAATGTTCCACTTGCGAAGGCCTTAATCGCAAGCAATTTGGGGGAGAGGTGCAAGGGAGAGGGGGCTTGCAGCGGAACAAATGTCGCATAAACCATCACGCTACGGGCCTACGGCCTTTGAGCAGGCCAGTTCCACCCTACTGCCTTCCAATGCTTGACCACGTTTCAGTGGAAGACTTATGATCCAGGCAGGATTAGTCATCATTACAACATGGCAGGGAGCTAAACATGCGGCGGGATTTGCGATACGGCGAGGATTCAGTCCTGCCACTAGACGTCCCCCCGGCGTCGATTCTAGGGGACTTCTCCGCGCCGCGCGGCGAGCCACTGGACGACCCAACCGCGGCCGTGGCGGCCGCTTTGGATCATCCCTTAGACTTCCCGCCATTGTCGCGATCCACTTTTCCAGGAGATCGCGTCGCCATCGCTCTAGACCGAGACGTACCACAAGTTGAGGCGGTGTTGGCCGGGGTTGTGCACGTCTTGTGCAATGCAGGCGCCCACCCGTCAGATTTATCGGTGGTCCAGGCAGCCGGAACAACGGGCAACGATTGCCTACGCTTATTACCAACTGAGATACGGACCGAGATAAAGGTTGAAACTCACAACCCAAATATCATTGGCGATTTAATGTATCTGGCTGCGAACAAAGATTCGCGGCCCATTTATTTCAATCGCACGATCGGCCAAGCGGACGTTGTTTTGCCTGTCGGAATACTTCGCGTGTCAGGAACGTTCGGTTATTTCGGCCCTTATTCTGGTTTGTATCCCACGTTTTCCGACGATGCAACTCAGAAACGCTTTCGTGAACGCGTTCAACGAAAACAGAACTCCATTCGCCAACGACGAAACGAAGCCGCCGAGGCAGCTTGGCTACTTGGCGTCCAGTTCTCGATTCAAGTAGCCCCAGGGCCGGGCAACACGGTGCTACATGTTATCGCCGGTGAAACGCATGCCGTGGCTCGCGAAGGGCGACGATTATGCGAGGCCGCCTGGCTTCACCGCCCGCCACGACGTGCCAGTCTGGTCGTGGCTACCATCGAAGGGAATCAGTCGCAACAAACGTGGGAGAACTTCGCCCGCGCACTATTCTCGGCATCACGCGTGGTCACGGAAGACGGTGCGATTGTGTTATGCACGGAGTTACGAGCACACCCTGGTCCCGCTCTGCAGCATTTGGCAGCCGAAGAAAATAATCTCGAGAGGCCTCGAAAGCGACCCACCCACGCTGACGATGCAATGTTTGCGGCGTTACTCAAACGATTGCGCCGACGAACTAGGGTCTATCTGCTTAGCGGACTTGAAGAAGACCTGGTACAGGGACTGGGAATGGGATACGTCGCTGACCCCAGTGAAATCAGCACCCTTGGCCGCAAGCATGATTCGTGCATCCTGATTGGGAATGCACACCACGCCCTACCGGCAGCTGAAGAAGCATGAACGCCGCGGCCTCAATTACTCCCCTGCCCTCTCTGGTGCACGAACAATACCTAGCGTTGCGCCAAGGTACCGGATTTCTTAAATTGGTCGCTCGTACTCAAATCGAAGTCACCGGCCGAGATCGTAGTTCGTTCCTCCATAACTTATCCACCAATCACGTTCAACGACTTCAACCCGGTCAGGGGTGCGAAGCCTTCATAACTAACGTCCAAGGAAAAATCCTTGGGCACGTGGTCATCTATTGCCAGGCCGAATCGATCGTCCTGGACACGGTTCCCCATCAAGCCCAGCCGCTGATCCAGCATTTCGACCACTATCGCATTCGTGAACGCGTCGAGTTTCATGATCGGACTGATGAATGGCAGCAGTTGCTATTCGCCTCTGTACCAGCGCAGCAACGACTCGCCGATTTCACCAGTGCGCCGCTACCAAGTAATCTTTACTCTCATTGCCAAGCCAAGTTCGGTCAGATCTCAGTGAGCTTGCGGAAAGCCCCTCTAGCCGGGCCCGAATCATTGACCTGCTCCGTATCCACCACAGATTCGGAAGCAATAGTAGCTATGCTCGAGTCGCAGGGTATGGAGCAGGTCAGCTCACAAGCCTACGAAGTATTGCGTGTCGAGTCAGGCTGGCCGGATTACGGTCGCGATATCTCGGCTGATAATTTTCCGCACGAAACCAATCGCACCGACCGTGCGGTGAGTTTCGCAAAGGGTTGTTATTTGGGACAAGAGCCCGTCGCCCGTATCGACGCCTTGGGCCGGGTTAATTGGCTGTTGATGGGTTTGCGATTCGCAGCCAACTCCCTGCCAGGGGATGCGACCGATATAACCCGAGAAGGAAAGACGGTTGCCCGACTGACATCGCGAGTCTGGTCACCACGGTGGCAAACGCCGTTTGCTATGGCGTACGTCCACCGGCAGTTCGCTCGTTCCGGGGAAAAACTGGCTACACCCTGGGGGGAAGCGGAAGTCACGGCATTCGGTACTTAGTCGCTGCCAGTATTCATCGTCGTCGCGCGGGCATCCAACCTTCATTCTTCGATGCACCG
>JANNPR010000384.1:0-9653 GCA_031400345.1 Planctomycetota bacterium
ATCCTCGAGAAGGCGGGCAAGCGACAAATCTGGCTCGTACCCAACCAGGCGATCTCCATCGGTCGCACCGAAGCGGCGGAACTCGCGTTTCCCGATGACGTGACGATGTCTGGGGTCCATTTTCAAGTGCTGTATGACGGACGACAGTGTCATATGTCCGACCGAAACAGCACCAATGGCACTTTCGTCAATGGAAAGCGTCTGACCGACTGTTTATTGAACGACGGCGACGAGATTCTCGCCGGACAGACGCACTTTCAGATCCAAATCGAACAAGAGCCAAAGGCCCAAGTCTCATGGGAACCAGTTGATGTTCAGGTGTCGTCATCAGAAGTGGCCACTGCTCCGGTGAATGCGGGCCCAGTGGCCTTGGCTGTGGAGTCCAAGCCCGTTAGCACGGGCCCTAGTATCCCCATTCAAAGCACAATCCCGGCCCCACCAACAACCGCAATAAGCCCGCCTAACGATAGATCGGTGCGATCTAAGAGTTCACTATCTCCTCATAAGGACGAAGAGGAATTAGCAGCGAAGGATGAGGCGGAAAGTGTTTTGGCCCAGACCAATTTGACTCCCTTTTCGGTCGCGATTTGTCCTTGGGAGAATCCTCGCGGTGAGCCGCGCCTGAGCGTTGTCATCAAAGCGTCCTACCGAATGCAGTCTGGAGGCGACCCGCTGCTGTCCGTTCCCCAACTCCCGATTCTGTTAGCCGATCAGGATTTTGATGATTTGCCCGTCCCTTTGACCAAGTTCGAGGCGGATGCCGTTCCATTTAAGCCGCTCGCCGATGTCGTATTGGTTGGACACGCTTGGGCACCTGGGGGCCGGCCGACCGATCACGTCGATGTGCGTCTGAGGGTGGGGCATCTGGAAAAAAGAGTCCGCGTATTTGGCGACCGCAAGTGGTGGTTTCCATCGCGATTGACCATGGTCCCGGTGATGTCAAAGCCGGAGCCATTTGTGAAAATGCCGCTGACCTATGATCGCTCCTTCGGAGGAATTGACACGGCCGCAGCGATGTATTCGGCGGACAACCTTGCCGGAACCGGATATATCGGGCAACCGACTCCAGAATCGATGCACGAAAAACGGCTTCCAAATCTTGAAGATCCTCACAATCTAATCGTGGATGGATTCAGTAAACCCAGACCCGTGGGTTTCGGGTTCTTTGGCCGCGGCGGGCTGCCTAGACGCCAGTATGCCGGTACCTATGACGAGAAGTACCGTAAGGAGAGATCGCCCAAGACACCTTTGGACTTCTCGTATCGCTTCTACAACGGAGCCCATCCGGATTGGCAGATCGAAGGATATCTTAAGGGAGGTGAAGAAGTAGAACTAGAAAATCTGACGCCGGACGGATATCGAAAGTTTCGTATCCCTGAGATCCGGCTCAAGGTGACTGCGACGAGGAATCCGAACCCGAGAGCCAGTTCTGCGAAGGTCGAAAAGTCGGCAGCCAAGAAACCCTTTCAACAATCGGTTTATCCAAACTTAGATACCTTCGTCCTCGTCCCCAGTGTCAATGCTTTCTACCTTGTCTTTCGTGCCGTATTTGAGATCGTGAGCATGGACGAACCAGACATTGAAAGCATTCAGGTTGAAGTTGAGTAATGTGGCACGCCCTGAGGTCGAGGAACGAGCACAACCGAAGTACGTGGTCCACTGCATTCGGCCCTCTCGTCGAAGCAAGTGAGTTGTTCTCAGTGGTTCATCAATAGGTTTGGGTCAAACTGCTGCACGAGCTTGAGTAGTTGATCCTTCACGGGATCCCTGAGACCGGAAATCGCATCGAGATCGACTACTTCTTCGAAGGCAGCCGTGCCCGATATCTCTGTGCTTTGAATGACCACGTCATCGACGGGCCGTAAGGTTCGCACACAGGCTTGGACGACTGTAATCGGCAGAAGGCCAAACGATTCGATTCGTTCCGTGGCAACCGTAAATCGCATGGATTCCAACAGTCGCACCAAACCAGCGCGTCGCGTAAACAGGACGTGCAGCACTAGGTGATGCAACAGCCCTTGGTACAGATCGTTGCCGCCGGAGGTACTTTGGCCGTCCAAGAATTCTCGCATCTTTTTCAAGCCGAAGCCGGAATAGGAAACGACCCATTTTAACGGTGTGCTGACGGCAATGGCCTTGCTATCATTGCCGGCATTTGCCTGATGAGTGTATTCGGCAGGGGCGAACTCCAGGGTGGTACTGACTAAATCGAGGGGCGTTTCCAATTCTTTGCGCAGGTGGAACGGCGCGGTTGTTGCCACGCTCGAGTACAACCGGCGCAAGTCTTGCAAGGCGTCGTCTTCTCCTTTCACCGATTGCTTGTTTGCACCACGCACGAACTCGCCCAACACCGAACGTGGATGAAAAAGAGGCGTAAGCGTTTGCAAGTGCGACCTAAGTTGCCCGCCAATCAAGTCCGAGATGCCCCGCGTGACTTTACGGAGCAGTAGCAAGCGAGAAATATCCAGTTGATTATCCATAGCGACACTGATCGGTTTGAGGGGAAAGATCGTAGCAGGATACAATGATCGAGGTCAGCTCGCCAGAACTCGGATCCAGGATTAAATGCCCATGCCAGAAAGACAGTCCTATTCCACAGGTCGAAGCCCATTTCAGAACTTGCCGTTCTTCGAGATCGACAAGGCCGGATATGAGGTGTGCCGGGTCGACGAATCGCTCGACGCGGGTACGAACGCCCGCGTGCGGCACGTTCCTTTTAGCTCGTCAGGAAAGCCCGGCAACTTGAAATCGGTGGCCACACAAAAGGTTACTAACAAAACGCCCCTCATCAACAAATCGAAGCCGAGCCCTCGAAATGGCCGACTGACTGTCACGCAAGGCCAAATAACTTTTGACGCTGAGGGAAACGACAGTCCTGCCAGTAGCTATTTCAGCCGCCAAATTCATTGGCCAGGCAACACCCAATCGGGTGTGACGCTGGGCCGCGGCTACGATATGGGCAATCGGACTAAACAAGCGGTAAAGCAGAATCTTGTCGACGCCGGAATGGTGGTCGCAATCGCCGAGCAATTCGCCGCCGGCGCCGGACAGAAGGGATCTGCAGCGCGCAAATTCGTCGATGAGAACCGGGATAAACTTGGCGTGATATCACACGAGATCCAGCAACAATTGTTTAACAACATCTACCCCGAATACGTCACTCGCGCCCGCGAAAACTACATTCACTGGACAAAACACGAAACGGACAAAGTGAATTGGGACCGCTTGGAGCCGGCGATTCGTGACGTGTTAGTCGACTTTGTTTATCAGGGTTTTACTAAAGGGCCAAACCCCATGAAAAAGGGGATGCGAAACGATCTGGATGAATTAATCGCGTACGTTGAAACGAATCCCACGATCCAACAATACGAAGCTGGCCGAAATCGCGCCGGATACCTGCGAGCCGCGAAGACGGTGGAATAGTTTCGGCAGAGGTTAGAGGTCGGCGGTCAAAGTTAACAAAACCCTTATTCCTCTTTTGCCAACGTCGCGTGTCCCATGGCGTTGTACGTTGGCCCATCTTTGTCAAGAAAGCTGGCGAACGTCACCACTTCGTCAACGTACGACACACAACTTTTGAATTCGGAATGTTGTTCTAATAGCCGACCCACTTCGGCCAACGTTGGGCCGCCTTCGCGGACGCGCCCGATCGTCAGATGAGGTCGGTAGTCCCGGTGTTCACGCGGAAATCCCAGCGATTTCTTCAAAGCGTCGTCAATGGCCGCTTGCAAGTCCACAATTTGTTGCAATCCTTCACCGACGCCGATCCAAATGGTTCGAGGTTTGGCGAACGACGGAAAGGCACCAGCGCTGACAAATTCCAGGTCAAAAGGAGCTACCGTTCGTACAGCCTGTTCCACGGCACGGCAGACATCGGGAGTTTCATTGTCGGGAACGTCTCCCAAGAACTTCAATGTGAGATGTAAGTTTTGGGGTTCCACCCAACTGATTTTGGCCCCCGCTGGCTCGAGTTTCCGAATTAGTTCTCGCGCCCGTGCGCGGACATCTGACGAAACTTCGACCGCGACGAAAGTACGAATATTCGACATGCCTGTAAGCCGTTTCTTCGAAGTGATTTCCTAAAAGAAGTCTAGTAAGACGGGACTTTTGGCCGGTCCAATTCTTAGGGAGGGGCCTGAGTCCCCATGCTTACTTATCACATTAATCTGGCAGCGGTTTACCGCGAGTTTCCGGTGCGAACCAAATGACCACCATGCCCACGAAATAGACGAGGCAGATGGTGGAACAAGCGAGCGGATGTCCGTGAGATATCGTAAACGAACCGAAGGTGACATCTTGGTCGAACGCTTTCAACAAGTTGCCCACTTGCAGCACGCCCACTGCCGCCAGAATACGCCCGAAATTAAATCCAAATCCCTGCCCTGTCGCACGAACTCGGGTGCGAAACAGTTCCGGTAAGTAAAGCGGCAACCATCCGTAAAACGACGCCGTGCAAATTCCCGCCACGAATGCCGACACGAGAAATTTCGTATCGTATCGGTCATTCGCCAAAAACAAATACCAAGCGGACGCCAACGAGGACACGCAGAGTATGAAATACGCCTTGCGCCGACCAAACCAGTCTCCAGCAAACGCAGCCAACATGGTGCCTATAATGGCACCCACCGATAACCAAATAAGCGTGAACTCCTTGGCTTTGGGAACTAATTGTTCCGCTTCTGCATTTCGTCCTGCGTCGATCAGTTGCTTTTTTTGAGCTCCGAATTCCGCTTCCGTCATCTTGTCTGCCCAAGACGGAGCTTGTTGTGTTGAACCCCATGTTCCTAGTAGCGCCACACCGCTGAGCACGGCACCGAGCAGCATCCGCCCGAATGTCCGTCCCCAGCCCTCGCCACCCTCCGCAGCAGTCTGTCTTTGGAAAAACCGAATGACTGGATACGTGTACCCCAGGGTGGCGATAATCACACCCACGAATGTGCCCAGAATGCGAATCGGAAGAGTATTGGGTATCCCAACTGGTCCATCCCACGCCCATAAATAAATAATCAGTGCTGGACCGGCGACACCAATCAGCACTCCCAACAGGTCTTGCGTTGCCCAATGAGAAGTCTTGCCCGTTCCCTTTTCACGTTCCCATTTCTCGGATTCTGGAACAAAGATACGGATAAAGAAAGTGAGCACTGCCGGCACAGTGCCCAGCAACATCATCAGACGCCAACCTTTGAAGTCGGGGTTGGCGAGCTCATGGGCCCAACTCTCCGGCATGCCCAGGCTGGGAAGGAAATCGTGAATGCGCGTCAAGAATTGAATCAACACCAAGCCGATGAGGCCGACGAGCAAATATCCGACGTTGGCCGCAGCTCCAATTAATCCGGCCATGAATGATCGCGACCGATTGGGCCAAACTTCCATGACTAGCGCGACTCCTAAGGACCATTCGCCTCCCATTCCTAAAGCAGCTATGAATCGCAGCAACCCGACTTGCCAAGCTTCCCAAGCGATACCGCACAGCCCTGTAAAAAGCGCGTAGGTCAGCACGCTCAGGGTCATGGCGCGCACGCGTCCGATTCGGTCTCCCAACCATCCGAACAGCACACCGCCCGTGGCAGCTCCCACCAAGAAACCGGCCATGATCACGTTGAACCACAAACCGATTTTGCCCTCATCCGTGGTATTCAAAAGGTCTTTCACCGCTTGCCTACCCACCAATGAGAAAATACCCATCTCTGCTCCGTCGAACATCCAACCTAAGAGCGCCGCAGCCAGCGCTAACCACGCGCCGCGAGAAGGGGCGGCCAGCTGCGATTCAGATTCCGACGCCATTTTGTTAACCTTTCGACAGAAGCATGGATCAATACCGCGGGCCGCATTGTGTCCCAGTAACCGTTACGGTTCAACCGTTGGACGAGTTGGCGATTTGGGGACCTATTGTTATCGTAGGAGAACGAGAATCACTTCTCAAAGCATTGAAAACGCATCTGTTCGCTGAAAAGTCTCTTCGCGCAGAACCGGTCTGCATCGCATGCCAATGGAGGACCCAACCTCGTGAAACTTGTGCTCGCCATCATCCAACCAACAAAACTGAAAGCGGTCCAAGAGGCGCTCGCCGCAGTTGGTGTCGAACGCATGACTGTTTGCGACGCGCAAGGTTATGGCAGACAACGCGGACGCACCGAGTTGTATCGCGGCGTGGAATATAAAACAAATTTGCTGCGCAAGATTGCCTTGGAAATCGCAGTCAATGATGATTTTCTAGACCGTACCTTGGAAGCCATCATGAAGGTCGCTCGCACCGGACCAACCGGGAATATTGGCGACGGAAAAGTCTTTGTGCTCCCGATTTCGGAAGCCTACCAGATCAATAACACAATCCGCGGTCCAGAGGCCATCTAGTTGAGTATCGCTTTTCTAACCACGGACCTTTTGTTCCTATCCCGCGTCACTAGCCAAGCCCAGGCATTGGGTATTCCAATGCGGATAGTGCGCAATGGCGAAGCATTGATCCAACTTGGTTCTGAACAGCCGTTGCAATTGGTTATTTTGGACCTGTCGACCAAGGGCTGGGAGGTGGTTGCTACCGTGTCCGCACTGAAGGCAAGCAATCCATCCCCCCATATCGTCGCCTATGGTCCCCACGTAGACAGTCAGACACTCGCCAACGCCAAAAATGCGGGATGCGATGAGGTGCTAACGAAAGGCCAATTCGATCGCACCATAGCCGAAATCTTGCGGAAGTGGTTGGAGGTTAGTGAATAGTGGTTACTAACCCCAATTCCACTACGTCTTGCCCGAGCTGTACAGGTACGGATTAAGCGTTGGGTCGTTATACATTTTGAACTGCCGATACGTTCGATGTCGCTTGCGTCCAGCGGTAAGGTCTTCAATCAGATCGGTCAAAGACTTCGATAGGTCTTCCCGCTGCATGCGACAGACAGCCAATTTTCGCGCGACGGACTGAATATGTTCTGCCGATGCGTCATCGCGGCGGGATTGTTCATCAAGGTGATAAATTCGCAGAGCTAGGATCGACAATCGATCGATGCCACTACCCGGAGTTTCGGTGTTCTGCCGGGCATCGCTACTCGCAACCACCTGGCGGATTGCCAGCTCTTCGGTCAGCCAGTCGTCGAGTTTTTCGATCCAGTCATTACGCTGCTGGTTCAGCTTGTCGATATTTCTTTTTACTTCGGCGATTCGTGAATCGCTCGCATTGGGGCTGCGCGCGATATCCTCTTCGTGCCAGAGACGGTAGTTGAAGATGTGTTGGGCGCAGACAATTCCTAGGAAACCTTGCTTAAGGTTTTCGATAGGCTGCTGATGCCAATAGAGGACCGTAGCGTACTGCAAATCGGTGATCTCGGAGACGTTAAACAACATAGCCTCACCACAAGTCAGAAACTGTGAATTTCGTTGCACCCCGTGTGGCTGGATTGTAGCGTCGAACCTTATATTTCGCAGGCCTAATGACTCGCCGGAATGAGCGTTGGGGGTTATCCTGAGGAGGTAAGTGACAGGACTGCCGAATCCAACTTACTTGCTCACCACCATTAGACTCATAAAAGGATAAGCAGATGTTATTCGGAGCGACGTTGATCGCGTTGGTACTCTCGGCGGATTTGACTCCTGCCGTCGGCGCCGGCAACCGTTTTCTGGTCGACGGTACACTTGAGCCGGTTCAAGCGGAAGTCTCGGCCGTTCGCAAAGAGTTTCAGCTTTCCATGATGATTGATAACGCTGATGCGAATTCTACATCTCTGTGCTGGACTATGTCCGAGCGCGGTGCGGGGGGGTGGTCTTGGCCAGATCACTTTGGCCGACTGAAGATCACCGCCATGGGCGCCGTGGAGGGCGAATCGCCATCCCTGAATATGGAACGGGAAGATGGTGATTACTTAGTCCCTGTACGGCTTCCGATTGCTAGATTCGATGCTCCGCTGACGCTTGGCCGGCAGTGGTCGGAGGGGAAGAGTCAGCATGAGGTGGTGGACGATGAACCAGTGAAAGAGCGACCTGCCTGGAAAGTCGTCGTAACGGGTCCGATCGGCGTCAAAAGCACGTATTGGGTGGACAAAGAATCCTGGCGAATCCTGATGCTCGATGAAACGGTTTTTATCGGCCAAGGGGAGCAACATCGACTTCGTTACACCACCACGCGCGGGGACTCTTTGGATGGGTCGCAGGTTCATGCCATTCAGTCGGCGATGGAGCAACTGACCAAGTTGCGGGCGCAATTAAACGTGGAACCCAGGTCGTCGCAAAAAGAGTGGAGTGCGGATCAGCTGGTTGCTTTGAGAAATTCTCTAGACGACGTTCGCAAATTCAATGAACTGGAAATGTTGCGAACGCTGGTGACTGAAGTCGAGCGGGACGCAAAGCAGCAAAAGGATCGTGCCGGAGCGTTAAATGCCATGCGCGATAGGATTGTCGGGACTGCGTCGCCGGCATTCGAAATGACCGATCTGGAAGGCACTACTTTCAAGTCAAGTTCGTTGCCAGGAAACGTGACTGTACTGCATTTTTGGGAGTATCGTGATGCTCCACTGAAGGAGCCTTATGGGCAATCCGCTTACTTGGACTTTTTGGTTCGCAATCATGTAGGAGCTAAGCTGAAGGTATACGGCGTTACGGTGGATCCTCGCTTTAACGACCAGTCGACGCGAAACCGTGCGATTCTCAGCGCCCGCAAATTCAACTCATTCATGAATATCAGCTATCCGGTTCTGTTGGATGCGGGCGACGTGCTCAAACGATTTGGCGATCCGAGAATTGCGGGAGCCCGGTTGCCACTCTTCGTAGTCTTCGACGCGACGGGAAAAGTGGTGCACTACCACGTCGGCTTTTATGACGTCGTGCCGAATCGCGGACTAGAAGAATTGGAAAAAATTATTCAGCGGGCTTCGGGAAACGCCCAGTAATCGAAAGTACTTCGTTGAGTACCCGGCCGTTGGTGCCGACCCCTTCGCCGCTAAAAATGGTCCGCTCGCCTTGCCAGTTGGTGAAAGTTCCCCCGGCTTCTTCTAAGACTGGTTGAATCGCAGCCGCATCCCACAAGTTCATGACGGGATCGACCATAACTTCGGCTCTCCCAGTGGCCACCAAGAGGTATCCGTACCCGTCACCCCAGGTACGCGTAATATAGGCCCTCTGCTGCAATTCGCGAAAGGCTTGATCTGCATTGCGTTTCTCAAAGGAATCAACTTGCGAAGTCAAAAACAAACCCCCGCTCAGAGAATCGTGCCGAGATACATTAGCTCTCTGAGGTAACAGATCTCCGCGGACGTGCCAGGCGCCTTGGCCGTGTGCGGCGTATACCATCTCATTCAAGGCCGGGACATGGATTACGCCAAGTACTCCGATGCCTCCATGTTCCACGCCGATCAGCTGCGAATACAGGGGTACTCCACGAATGAACGACTTGGTGCCATCGATCGGATCGAGAATCCAACGATAATCGGAAACACCTTTCGTCTCGCCTAGCTCCTCACCGACAATTCCATCGTGTGGAAACGCTGCGGCGATGCTATCGCGCAACAGCTTCTCAGCGCTGCGGTCTGCAATCGTCACCGGCGAATCGTCCGCCTTGCGTTCGACTGCAAACGATTCCGTTTGAAAGTATCGCAACGTCAGATCACCGGCCAGGCGGGCAACTCGTACTGCCAATTCGAGCCGCAAAGAGAGATCATCGTGCGAGT
>JANNPR010000442.1:0-4719 GCA_031400345.1 Planctomycetota bacterium
TCGCGTCGGCGCCGGCGCGCCCCGCCTTGATGATCGGGGTATGTTGCGTTTCGGACATCGTCAGGTCGCCCTGCCGCCCCTCGAGGCTCGCCTGGCCGAAGTGCTGGTCGACCATTTCGAAAGCGTGGTGGCCCGAGATGAGCTCACCGGCGGTGGATGGCCAGGGGGCAACCCTGGGCGCAATGCGCTCGACGTGCATATCCTCCGTTTGCGGCGCCGGTTTCACCCGCTCGGCCTTGGCATCCGAACGGTGCGCTCGCGGGGCTATCTGCTCGAAGCGACGGTGCCGATGCCGTTTTACCATTCCCCGCAGCGGCCGTACTGGAATCATAACTATTGGCCGATATCCAAACTACAGATACAATCCAGTCGGCATTGCTTGGCGAGCTTGACCGTGAACTGGCTGACTCAAGAGACTTCACACCCCAGTTTGCGCAGCTTGTGTTATTCTCTTAAACTCTCGAGAAAGAGCGGGTTGTGCGATGCGGTTATTGACCTTGAAACGACGACAGTACCTTTTGTTTGGATTGACTACCGGTTTGGCGATTTCGACGGCCGTGTTGCGAACCGAAGTTGGCGCGGCACCTCCAGACCGGCCTAAACCTGAAGACGGAATTGTTGCCAAGTTAATCCATAAAAAGCTTCCAGAAGACCACATCTCCCGTCGGCCGATGGATAACGAGATTTCGCAGCGGGCTCTCCCTTTATTCTTAGAAGCCCTGGATCCACCCAAGTTGTATTTCACTCAGGCCGACGCCGACGAATTTACCCAGCGTCGCAATGATCTTGACGATATGGTCAAGGCGGGTGATTTAAAATTCGCCTATACGGTTTATCAGCGGCTGTTGCAGCGGGCGCGCGAGCGTGTGAACCTTGTCGATGAGCTGCTGAAGCAGCCGCTGGATTTCACGGAAGACGACGAAATCATTGTCGACCCCGACATTCAAGGGTTTCCCAAGGATGATGCCGAAGTACGTAGTCGCTGGACGAAGAAAATCAAATACGATCTGCTGGTGCTCAAGGGTCAGAAAATCGACGGCGACAAAGCCAAAGAAAAACTTTCTCGTCGTTATCACAGTCTACTGAAGCGATTCGAGCAGATGGACAGTGACGAGCTACTCGAGACCTTTTTGACGTCCGTGACGGCCAGCTACGATCCTCACACCAGCTACATGTCGGCTACTCAATTAGAGAACTTCCGCATCTTAATGGGTTTGCATTTGGAAGGCATCGGCGCTGCGTTGAGCTTTGAAGACGGTTATACGGTCGTTTCACACATCATTCCCGGAGGGGCCGCAGACAAGGACGGGAAGCTCAAGATGAAAGACCGGATCGTAAACGTGGGCGAAGGAGCATCCGCGGAGGCCGTCGATGTTGTCGACATGAAACTTAACGATGTCGTCAAACGTATTCGCGGAAAGGCTGGGACCACCGTACGATTGGGAGTGATTCCAGAAGGGGACACCGAAACGAAGGTTTATCAAATCACGCGAGCCAAGATCGAACTGGAAGACAGTGCGGCCCGTGGCGAGATCCATGAGGAAGGTAAGAAATCCAACGGCCAAGCCTACAAGACGGGCGTGATTGATCTCCCAAGTTTTTATATGGATATGGAGGCCGCTCGGGAGAACCCGCGGGTTGCTTACCGTAGTACCACTCGTGATGTCCGGAAGATTCTCGAGGAATTCAACACCAAGAGTGTCGATATCGTGGTGATTGACTTGCGCCGAAATGGTGGCGGAAGTTTACCGGAGGCCATTAACCTGACTGGCCTATTCATCGATCAGGGTCCCATCGTCCAAGTCAAAGATGCGAACGGTACTGTAGCCTCACTGGATGATGAAGATGCCGGAGCAGTTTGGAGCGGACCACTTGTGGTAATTACCAGCAAGTTTAGCGCTAGCGCCAGCGAGATTTTTGCCGGAGCCATTCAAGATTACCAACGTGGTTTGATCGTCGGCGACGATTCAACTCATGGCAAGGGTACCGTACAAAGTCTCACGGAGTTGGGACAGCAACTCTTTCGCATTCCTAATCCGAGGAACTTGGGCGCTCTGAAAGTCACAATGCAACAGTTTTATCGTCCCAACGGAGACAGCACCCAAAAGCGCGGTGTTTTGTCCGATGTCGTGCTTCCTCACTTGACCAACTATATGGGGGAAAGTGAAGGCAATTTGGACTACGCCCTAGAGTTTGATAAGACTCCGCCAGCCAGATATAGCAAGCTAGCACTGGTGAATCCTGACCTAGTCAGTAAGTTGAATCAGCAGTCCGCGGCGCGTCGCAAGGAATCAAAGGATTTCCAGAAATGGCAGAAGACGATTGATCAGTATCGCGAATTGAAGGCGCGTAAGACGATTCCGTTAAATGAGGAAAAATATTTTGCCCAACGTGCCGAACTCGATGCGGACAAGGAAGAGGAAAAGCAGTTTAACGACCCGGAACGGGGTAAGCGCGAAGTGTTTAAGCGAGAATTCTTCAACAATGAAATCCTGTCCGTTGCCGTGGATTACCTAAGCCTAATGGACAGCAGCAAAGTGGCCGTCAAGCGGTAGGGCTGTGAGATTAAGGTTTCAAACGAAGGCGCGCGGTAAGCGCGCCTTTTTTTTTAATGCCGGGGTCTGCTGACTCATGCCGTCCGCCGACGAACAACTGGACCGTGCATGGAAGCTGCACCAAGCTGGCCATTGGGACCAAGCGGAACAGCTCTATCGCGACGTACTCAGCCAAACTCCCGACGATCCCAACGCTCTGTGTTTCTTGGGAATGGTCTGCCATGACACTCTGCGATTCGACGAAGCTCTAGACGCATACCGCCGTACCTTACAAATCAAGCCCGAGTTTCCCATCGCTCTAAACAACCGCGGGAATACCTTACGCAGCTTAGGTCAGTTGGAAGAGTCGATTGCCACCTTCGATACCGCTTTGACCATCCAGCCGGATTATGCCAGCGCGCATCACAATCAGTCCCTAGCCTTGCTGTTAAACGGAGACTGGAAGCGAGGATTGGAGGAATACGAATGGCGGTGGCGGTTCCTCGGGCTTAAGGAACCTTCTTTTCCTCAACCGCGTTGGGATGGTTCTCCGTTGAATGGCAAACGCATCCTGGTGCATGTGGAACAAGGGCTGGGTGACACTTTACAATTCATCCGATTTGCGCGGATTGCCAAACAGCGTGGTGGGGCTGTGGTGGTTATAGCCCAGGCCGCACTATTGCCAATCCTGGGCAGTTGCCCTGACATTGACGAACTGGTCGCTCAGGAACAGTCGCTACCGGCCTTCGATACGCACGCCCCATTGATGAGCATGCCAAGAATCCTTGGCGTACGAGTGGACACGGTGCCAGCTGAGGTTCCCTATTTATCAGCGGATCCACAGTGGATCGAAAGCTGGCGCCGCGAGCTGCAATCCATTTCCGGTTTACGAGTCGGTATCGCCTGGCAGGGGAATCCTGAAAACCCAGCAGATCGATATCGTTCGTTTGCGTTGTCGCATTTCGAACCACTGGCGAGTATCCCCAACGTTCAGTTGATCTCTTTGCAAAAAGGCCCCGGAACGGAGCAATTGAAGGAGTGGCGTGGGGCGCGTCCCGTCTTGGAATTCGGCTCGAGGCTTGACGAACAGCACGGTCCGTTTATGGACACCGCGGCGCTACTGAAAAACGTGGATCTAGTGATCGCATCGGACTCGGCCGTGGCACATTTGGCCGGAGCTCTAGCGGTGCCAGTTTGGGTGATTCTGCCTTTCGCTCCGGATTGGCGTTGGATGCTGAACCGGGACGACAACCCTTGGTACCCAACGATGCGACTGTTTCGGCAACGCGAGCCTGGAGAATGGGCCGGTGTCTTCCGTGAAGTAGCGGATGCTTTACAACACACGGCAGCCGTTTCCAACCGCCGCCATTTATATTCCGAAAATCGTATCGCCGCCACCGGCTTCAACTGCTTGAATCGAAGTCGTCACGGCTTGATGATTTACAATCGACACGACACCTACATCGGAAAGTCACTGGACCGTTATGGCGAGTTTTCCGAGGGTGAAGTCGACATCTTCCGACAGATAGTTCGTCCGGGAGATGTGGTGGTGGAGGCAGGCGCGAATATTGGTGCTCATACCGTTGCACTGGCGAAGCTGGTGGGCGAACAGGGTACCGTCTGGGCCTTCGAACCACAGAGGATTGTTTTTCAAACTCTGTGCGGCAACCTGGCGGTCAACAGTATCGGCAATGTCGTGGCCAGACAGGCCGCATTAGCAGACGAGCCCGGCACCATCTTTGTACCATCACTCGACTATAACACCGACAACAACTTCGGCGGTTTAGGACTAGGCGGATATCGACAAGGTGAGGCCGTCCCAGTCGAAACCATCGATGCCTTGCACTTACCGCGACTCAATTTGGTCAAAGTTGATGTCGAAGACGAACCGGTGGGTGGCGTTCGGCCACCACTTCGCCGCCATCAGCGGGGCCGGCCCGCTCATCGGCCCGGTCCTGGCCATCCAGTACGGGTACATGCCGGGGCTGCTCTGGCTGGTCATCGGCGTGTGCGTCGCCGGGGCGGTGCAGGACATGCTCGTCCTGGCCGCCAGCGTCCGCACGGACGGCAAGAGCCTGGCCGAGATCGCCCGCCGCGAGTTGGGCAAGCCGGCATCGGTCGTCGCCGGGGTGGCGATCCTGGTCATCATCGTGATCGCGCTGGCCGGGCTGGGGTTCGTGGTGGT
>JANNPR010000453.1:0-2881 GCA_031400345.1 Planctomycetota bacterium
GTCCCACGACTCCGACCCCCAAGCCTCACCCGGCTGTCGCTGCTGCAGCGCCTGACGCTCGCTCGGCGAACCGTCACCCGCCAAATTTCAATCGCCGCAACACTCAAGCAAGTTCAGGGCCGAACGCTATTGGACCTGTCCCCGATTCGTTTTTCTTTGTTTTCACCCCACCGCGTAGGCGCGGCTCGTGGACCTGTATGATCGCCAAATTGAGCTGATTCACCGGCAAACTTGACTTAGAACGGGACGCAACTAAAGCCAATCAACGGTCGCGAACAAGGCATCGACAGCACTTGGTACAGGAAGGCGGCGCAGACCAGGCTCTATCTTTCCGTCCATAAGATTATGAGGGTGCTCAAGAGAGTCTAGGTCGTCGAGACCTAGAACATGCCCCAGTTCATGATTGATCACCGTCAACAAATCCACTCTGTTCGCCGCTTGCCCACCAGAAGTCGCCCTAAGCACACCGTTTGCCTCAACCGTGAACTCTTCATTCTCTGCCGGCGTTGGGTCCACGAACCATCCATATCCGGCGGCATCCCGATCAAGGTAGATAGTCTTAGAGCCTGCAAGCCCCAAGGTGGATCCTGGAAACTCCACAGTTTTCACGACCACGTTCAGCAACTCGGCGGCAATGCTCGGACTCACGCCGGCTGAAGCCCACCCTGCTGCGGCAACAGGAAGAATTGCGACAGTGTCTCGTGACTCTATCTGGGCGCTTTGCACATTCTCCGACCCTCCCACCTCTTGGACAGCACTCAAGTTTCTAACTTTCGTCAAGGCGAAGGAACCAGTGAAGCGTCCGGTGCTTGGGCCGGTAATTGTCGTGCGGGCTAAACCACCCGAAAAGATTGTGCCGTCATCCGAAACAATCGTCAGTTGATTACCGTTTACTGTCCCGTTAAATAGTCGACCTTGCCTCTGCGTTCCCAGCCCTTGCTCGACATACGTACCTGTGACCCTATTGCCAGTTTGGGCCAACTCCCACTTTAAGAAGTAGTGCTCTTCACCGAAGCTGCCGCGCGTCCACGTTCCTGCCCAAGTGCCTGTGAGGCCAATTTGCTTCTCGTTATCGCGAATTCTCGCGAGCACGCTTCGCACGGCAACATTTTTGTAGTGCCGATCAGCACTACTGAGAGTGTGCGATATTACTCCCGTATGGTCGCCTTCGACCAGCCTGTCATCAATTGCTGCGAGAGTAACTGTCTGTGCCTTGTTCCAATCGCTTGGCGTGAAGGTAAGTGCGATCGCCTTACTCTTCACTTGTCTCCCATTTACTTGCGTGATTCGGGTTTGACTATCCGCGTGCGGCATAACCGTGACGTTCACGGTAGGCTTGCCGGACAAAACGAGCGAGTAGCTGTCCGCCGCTCCACCTTCGGCCAGGTTCGTAGAACTACCGCTCTCCATTATTAGCACCGCTACGTTGTCGTCATCACGATTGATGACTGAAACGACTGGCGGCTTGACGCCGTTGAAACGCTGGTCTCCGCTGATTGCTGCATGAATTCTAATTTCGTATTGTTGGTCACCATCCACTAAATCATCGTCTTGACCGGTAACATCAATTTTCCGCGCCCTCCAGTCATCTGGCATAAATTCGACCGACAAAGGATTCGCAAAACCCTCAGTCAAGTCACTCGTATCAAGATCAACTCTCACCTTTGCCAGAGGTCTCGCCGTCAACCCGATATAAAATGAAGCGGCGACACCATCTTCGCCGGTGACCAAACTACTCATTGGAGATATAGTAATGGTGCCTGGAATGTCGATGTTTTTCAAAGCATCGGCGACACGCTGCATGGCTATTGGATTGCACTCCAACTCGGTATGTGAAAGAGGAACGGCTTCGAGACGGGTCGCATTGGGTAGGCGTCCTCGCGCTTCGGCACTGCTTTGGCCGACGAAGGTATCATTTGGCTCACCGTGGAACGCCAATCCGGTAAACTTTCCAAAGACATTTGGGGCCACGCCCGCAAGCAACACCACCTTTGTGTTTGGATGATTCTTCGTGAACCGATTGAGTACTTCATCTGAGACGCCATTCTGGAGATCCTGCGCAAAGCCACTTCGCAACAGATGGTCGATAGTGTCAACTCCAACAGCGGAAACACTCCCGTTTCTGGTGCTGAGATAATTCATGAGGATAGTGGCCAATTCCGTACTTAGCTTCGCCGCTGGCGTGCCGTTGATCGGCCCTCCCAGTAGCACCATTTTGCCGATCGACATGTCCGAGTCGGATGCCTTGGAGGCAGCGACAAGTGAAACTAGCGTGCCCTCACTGTGAGCTTCAATGTCTACCTCATTAATGCCACGGTCCTTGAGTGACTTCAAAAAGGCGGCTAACTGCGCGCCGTTATAGTCAACGTCTCTTGTCCAATCGTAGTCGAAACCTACGACCTGATCATAACCGCCCTGTTTCATGATCTCCTTCACGCAATCGCCGAATGCCTTATCGACATCGCTCAATATTCCGTGTACGAGCACTAAGGTTTTTCCTCCCTTTATGAATCCAGGAGGGAGCTGGTTATTTGGATCAAGAGGGAAGTCGAGAAACTTTGAACCGTCCCAGAATTTGGGCGGTTTCGTCGGCAGTTGAGGGGAGCGAAAAGGGGGGAGGTTGAGAAGGCTAGCCGCGAACCGCTCACCCAAGTTGGGAACGCTAGAAAGCGGAATATCAAGGTGGGCGGTGTGCTGAGTTAGATCGACCGTGGCGGGGACAGCCGCAAACTGGCTCCTACCGACGCGGTCGGCAACCTTGATCATGCCGATCGATCCGACTGTGCTGGCGGGAGCGTTGGCCCCTAAGTTAATACTGAAATGAAGCTTATCGTCGGTCGGAACTGCTTGCGCAAGGGAGATCGTTGAAACCTGCGCGGCG
>JANNPR010000463.1:0-9752 GCA_031400345.1 Planctomycetota bacterium
GTCTTATTCAGGTCGAAGCCGACCAAGTTAGCGCTATTTAGACTCTGCTGCACGAAAAAATCGCGTGCCTGAGTCCGTGGATCATTTCGATCTCGAACCGGGAATACGGAAGCTGCGGCTGCACCACCACCACCACCACCACCACCGCCACCGCCACCGGCCGCCGGAGGTCCATTTACTTCATCATCCGGGTCGAATCGGTTGACGCGTTCCACGATTTGGACGTCAAAGGAATTCGGATTGTTAATATGGACATGGGAAAACCACCAGCCATGCTTTTCGTCAGACATGTACCCTAGGTCAATGCGATTGCCCCAAGTGAAATCCCCTTCGGTATTCGACTGTTCTGCCTGGGGACGCGAAACATTAATGTACATGCGGTTGTATTCGGCGAAGAATCCCACCGGTCCCTGGGGCCGACCTCCGTATTCGCCAATCTCGACAGGGGCAAAGAATTGAAAGTCGGGATCGAATGCCATCGGATCAATAAACGGGTGAACGAGATCCGCATTTGCGCCATCGTAAGTCACGAAGGGCGGAATCTGTTGGATCTCTTGTTGCCCCCAAAGGGAGGGCAATGAGGTCAACAATGCCAAAAACATCGACAAACACAATTTAATCTTGCTGATCCGCATGGTAGGTTTCCATCGCTCGAATCGGCGATACATGGTTTCCATCGTCCGCAACTCAGGTGCCTTGGAATTCTGCGTGTGACGGTAGTATCGGTCACACGCGTCTTGCAGGTTAAGCAAGAAAGGAAAGCCGTGCCGAGAATTCTGCCTCTAGCGTTTATGCCATTGGAACCTAGGGAAAATGCGAAGTGTGGAAAACCTCGAGTGGGTCGTCGCCTGTGGCTCGAAGTTAACGATTCGCAATGAGTCAGAGGCACGAGTCACGATGTCAGGAGGTACGCGACGTAGCTCGGTAGTCAGAAGGGGTAACCGTTTGCCTGGAGGTTGTTAACAGCGTATATTCTCTGTGCATCTATCACCTTTTATAGATTGATGTTAGGCGCGGTAACGAGGAGATAGCCTGGTATGTCCCGCCGTTTTTACATAGCAAGTATTTGCATTTTGGTGTTAAGCAGCTGGGTCTGCGTTGTGCCGGCACAAGGCAGAACCAACGACAAAGTAAGAGAAAACGCTCAGGAGAAAAAAACAAAACCTGAGCAAAAAACCAAGTCCGAGAAAAAAACAAAGCCCGCAGAGCAGAAGAAAAGTTCTGATTTTCTCCGCATCACTCGCGATGACCAAAAGCGTCCACTCGCTATGGAAACTGCCGTGATTCGATTTGAGTCACCTGGTAAAGCATCGAACACCGAATACGTGGATTTGATAGGTGCCGTTCATGTGGGCGAAAAGGACTATTACCAGCGTCTTAACGAACTATTTAAATCCTACGACGCGCTGCTGTATGAACTGGTTGCACCGGAAGATGCTCGGCCAGCACCCGGTGATAGCTCGCGCGGCATGAACGCGGTGAGCATGCTGCAACGGGGTATGAAATCGACGCTCGCTCTCGAATTTCAACTTGATTGCGTCGACTATACACAACCGAACTTTGTGCACGCAGACATGTCACCTGAGGAATTCACCAAGAGCATGAAAGATCGCGGCGAGAGTTTCTTCCAGATGTTTTTCCGGATGATGGGACAAAGTATGGCAATGCAAGGCAAAGAGAACGGGAATAGCGATGCCCAACTGCTGCTAGCACTGTTCTCTAAAGATCGCGCCATTCTTTTAAAGCGGATAATGGCAGAGCAGTTTGAGGATCTGGAAGCTGCCACTGCAGCACTCGAAGGCCCGAACGGCTCCACGATCATCAGCGAGCGTAACAAGAAAGCTCTATCCGTGATGACCCGCGAACGAAGTGCAGGGAAACGGCGGATTGGGGTCTTCTATGGCGCTGGACACTTGCCCGATATGCAACGAAGACTACTTGAAGATCATGGCATGGAACGAAAAGAGACTCGCTGGTTCACTGCCTGGAATTTAGCCGACAACCCATCGGCCACTAAGTAGCTACCCTCCGATAATGAATCTCCCTTGGGTATTCTCGACCGATTTCTCTGTCTGCGCATCCCGAGGAAATCGCATTCGCCACGGCCATAAAGAGGTGCACGAAATGTGCGTCGTAGCAGTCGTGCGTTACCATGGATTTGAGATGGGAAGGTCGCGCTACCAGACGATTTGTCGCGAGTCGAACACCGGCCCATCCACACAGGTACGTTTGTAATCCCACTTTGAATCCGCTTCTCTTACTCGAGCAACACACGAGAAGCAGATTCCGATTCCACAGGCCATCGGTGTCTCTAAAGACACTTCGCAGGGGACATCGGCCTGGAGTGCAATGTGCGACACAGCTTCCATCATCAGCTCTGGACCACAACAAACGATTCGTGAGTTCTGTGGAAACTCATCGAGCACACCTTCTAACAGACTCGTGACCATCCCATGACGTCCTTGAGAACCGTCATCCGTAGCCAATCGGACGTCGACACCGGTTTGTTCGAACTGTGCGATGCCCGCCAGATATGCCGCCGTTCGAGCCCCATAACAAAAGATAACTCGTCCCGCATAACGATTGCGGCGTTGGTTGCCGAAAGTCGCTGCTCCAATCGCTTCCTTGGCCAATGAAAGAAACGGCGTGTAGCCGATTCCACCAGCGACCATAACCAATGTCTCGGTCGGCGTTGTGGAAAAACCATTTCCCAATGGGCCCCAAATTTCCAACTTTTGGCCGGAAGTGTACTCAGCCAATCGTGAAGTCAGTTTACCCTTAACCAGGTAGACTAAGTCCACTTGTTCCGCGGTAGCGCTCGGCGAGTATATGACGTCGTACAGTGCGAGCGGCCGACCAATGAGAGGATCGCTGCAGTTAGTAAGCCGCACCATGACAAACTGCCCCGGTGCAATGCTCCGGGCAATTTCCGAACAGTCAACGCGAAGTCGGAATGTATCCCTCGCGATCTGTTCGTTTTCGCATATTCTTACGGAGCGGCATAGGCACCGGTCCGCATAGTGCAAGGCGTGCAGCGGGCTCGTCATGTACGCTTCCGATTCGTACGCCGGCGTTTTTGAGAATCACTTTTTCTGGGCTTGGTGCTGTTACCACTTGCCTTTTCATCACCATAACCCAAAACCGAGCCCCGAAACGGCCCCGTTTTTATCTGTGGCTTCCCAAGCCCTTGTGAATCCGCACCCTGCAGTCCCATGCTCGTAGAATCATCTTGGAGCAGTTCCGCTTCCCAGTCGCTGTCTTGCTGAGGCGATATGTTGGAAGATGTCGTTGGAACCGTTGACTTGGTTATCCGAACTGCAGACGCCGCAACTTTATTCGGTTGGCTCAGGTTATGCGAAGAATCCGTTGCACCCGCTGAATCATTTTTGACCTTGGGCCCAGATGGAATCTTGGTACGCGTTGTATTCGTGGACGCGCTTGCCCCCTGTCCAAGGCGATCTTTTTGAGCAACGGCCCCGGCCCGTGTCCCTCGAGCGGACTGTTGTAATGCTCGTAGTTCGTCGGCCGTAAGGCGGCGAAAACCACCCACAGGCAAATTCCCAAGTCGCAACGGTCCCAATGCAATTCGCTTCAACCACATCACCTTATGGCCCACTCGAGCCAATACTCGGCGTATCTCCCGGTTCTTCCCCTCCTTCAACACAACTTCCATATCGGTACTCAAGCGATGGCGTCTGCGGACGGTCAAGCCAGCCACTCGAGCCACTCCTTCCGCAAGGTGAACTCCCTTTTGAAGTTTCGCGAGCACCTCGGACGATGGAAGCCCGGCGACGCGGACTTGATAAGTTTTCTCGACTTCAAATCTGGGATGCATCAACCGATGCGCCAAATCACCGTCGTTTGTTATCAGTATCAAGCCTTCACTGGCCCGATCGAGTCGCCCGACCGTAAACAAACGATCGTGCGTCGGCAACAAATCGAAAACACGAGTTCGTCCGGAAGGATCGTGGTTCGTGCACAACACATCTACTGGCTTGTTGACGATAAAGTATTCTCGTTTTGGTCGAGCCAACGCGACGCCGTCCTCACGGATCTGCTGCTGAAGCGGTTCGACGCGCGTCCCCAACTCGACAACAACTTGGCCATCTACTTCCACCCGACCCTGCTGTATCCACTCCTCGCATTCTCGACGGCTGGCCACACCGGATGCGGCCAAGACTTTCTGTAAGCGATCTCCGGCGGGCTCATCACTGCCAGTTGACCGAGGAGAGTTAGTTTTCTTCGAACGACGATGTTTTGACACAAAGTTCTTCTACTTGAGGGAACGAATAGGTCGCAATGTTGCTAGCAATCACTCACTTGTCGCTCTCGAGCGCGAAACTAGATCCCAGTGATCTTGAGTAACTGACCAGGCTTCTTAGAATCTCCGTCTTTCGCCGTTCCGATGACCGTGACGTACAAAGCTCCATCAGTTCCGAATACCATTGCACTCGGTTTATCGAGTGCGATGACCTTTTCGGCCTTTACACCTTCTTTGCCATTTTGCTTGTTCGTGACGAGCCGGAACAAGCCGCCTTCGTCGGCCTTCATCCAGGCAAAGTCGAGAGCGTACAACTGAGATTTAGGGGCCGGACCGTATGCCAAAGCCGTGATGTCATACAGGCCGGTTTGCAGATTCATCACCATCTTGCCGGTCTTGGCGTTATAGAACGTCAACAGCCCGTCATGGGGTACGTTGATCTCTCCCATTTGTCCGACCACGATATCACCGACTGGGCTAATCGTAATTCCAACCGGCGCATCCACTTCGGTCGCCTCCTTGGTAGCAATCGAACGGGCAAAAGAAACCAAGGCACCATCTTTGATTTCGGCTTTGCAAACCCACCCCTTCGTGTCGTCACCGTTGGCGGTAACAAATACAGCCGATTTATTGGCCGCTAACGCGTAGAAGTTCCCTTCAGCCTTAAGCTCAGCCGTCTCCGGCAAATTGAACTTAGCCGTGGCAGCGTCAGGCTTAATCGCCGGTTGTCCAGCCGCTGGCACCTTAAACGAACGCAGCAGATCTTCTCCGTCTTTCAAATCACCGCCACCGACGACAAGCGTGTCTTTGTTAAGAAATACCAAGCCTAAAGGAGCAATGTTGTACATGGGACCCTTGCCATAAATGTCTTGGCCGAATCCGACAATCACATCTTCTGATTTGCCGTTGACTATCCGCACGATGCGACCCCCACCGCTATCGGCGACGAATATGTGGCCCGTTTCCGGCTGGATGGCAACACCACAGGGATTGTCGAGACTGCCGAGTATTGTCTCCACCTTGGGCGCCGCGTGGGCGACTGCCGAATAACACAGCAATAGCAGGACCATCGATAGCTTCCGAGTCGTCATCGAGTTGTCTCCTAATTGAGTAAAGTGTAAGCAATGCCGTTCCGTTTCCGAAACCAGGCGGGTTATTCGGGCAGTTCAGGTGGCTCCACAGCTGGATATTCCGGACTGCTCAGACCTTCTTTTAGAAATACAACTAGGTCAGCGACGTCCTGTTCGGAAAATTTGAGCGGAAAAATCTCTTCGTCGAGCTGTGGATTAGGTGTGCCGCCTTTGTTGTAGAAATTAACGACGTCCTCCAAAGTAGACAGGCTTCCGTCGTGCATATAGGGAGCGGTGCGGGCAATGTCACGTAGGCTAGGCGTCTTAAACGAACCCCGATCGCCCGGCAGTTTCGTTTCCGAAAATCGGCCGAGGTCTGGGGTCGCCCCTGTAATTCCTACTCCCAAATTGTGAAAAGCGCCATCGGTAAAGTTTGAACCGCTGTGACATGCGCTGCAATTCGCTTTGTTGAAGAAAACTTTCATACCGCGTGCGGCGGATTCGCTTAAGGCACTCTTGTCCCCCGCTTTGAATCGGTCGAAGGGGGCGTCACCCGATAACACCGTGCGCTCGAAGGAGGCAATGGCTTTGGCAAGCGTCTCTGGTGTGGCGTCCGTTCCGAACACGCTACGGAACTGTTTACGGTATCCCTTGATGCCATTTAGCTTTTTTACGGCTTCCTCCAAAGGCAGGTCCATCTCGATGGGGTTGTGAATTGGCCCCAATGCCTGACCTTCCAGTTCTAGTGCACGACCATCCCAAAATTGAAAACTCTGATAGCACGAATTGCATATCGTTGGCGCGCTGCGCCCGCCTTTTTGTCCACGTACACCTGTGGCAAAACGGTCGCTATTGGACCAACCCTTTTTGGGGTCGTGACAGCTCGCACAGCTGATGGTGTTGTCGCGCGATAGCCTGGCATCGAAGTAGAGTTGTTTCCCCAGCTCAATCTTCTCTTTCGTCAATGGGTTGTCGGCTGGGACACGCATCTCTTTTAATCCCAGCGGTATTCTGATGCGAAAGTCGTCCCCCCGGGCGTTGATGCTCGCAAGCGTGAGGCAGATAAGTATTGCCGCACCCGTGAAATGACGCATCGTTAGACTCCTCGACTGTGGCAGGTAATAGGCGACGAGACTTTCAGGTGGGTAGGCAAATGCCGGTTCTTCAAAAACACTTGACGAATGTGAACCGTCTGTGCCAAAGCAATCTCGAAAATCGCCACATTGCGCAAGCGGCAAACTAGGCCGAGCTGAACATCACCTCTCCCACATCCGCCTGGTCACACAACGTCCTGATATTCTGGCCCAGACCTGTACAAGCCGCAAGATGGCGGGCGTAGTCCGCAGGCGGCTTCTCTACCCGAATAGCCATTCCATATCGGCAACGGGGACAAACACAATGTAACTGGCGATCATTGTCCAACTGAATAGCTGCAGGTTGAGGAAAAATTCAAAGGTTAGGTGCAAAACGATACCGGCAAGTAAGGCCGGGTAACGAGTTTCCTCAAACCAAACCAGGCTGGCAAACGCCAGCTGTACTGCTAAGGTCCCCCAAGTAGCGCAACGGATCCAAAGCAGATTGCACATTTTGCGTGGGAGCTTGAGACGTTGAAAGCTTTCGAGCTGGGTAGGGTAATATGCTGCTACGCCTTGTGGCCACATCTTTCCGCGCAACTTCCAAAACACTGTGCGTAAATAGACTAGGCAAATCTGGATTTGAAGCAATCGCAGGCACCATGGGGACACCAGTGGCGTCTCGGCCGATAGGTCGCTGGTCCATCGATCGACTGAATAGGCATCGCCAGCATGCGAAAAGATCAGCAAAAAAGTCAGCAGCCGCATGAATGTGTCCCCCGAATGAAAGACGCATGGGTTGCGATGATGCAAAGAGAGCATTGTGAGAAACGTGATTGCAGCGCTTGTTCGAGTATAAAATCCAATCGCTAACGTCAAACAGCAAACTAGGTGCATCGAAAATAGTAACTGCACAACTAAGATCGTCTCTGGCAGCAGCAAGAACAACGAGAAGCGTGTCTTGCCGAATAGATTTCGTTGCCGATACGCCGGGAGGTATCCGTTAGGGCCAAAGAACGGCTCGATATCCTTCACCATGAGCGCCGCGTTCAAAAACAGCAGTACTCCCCAGACGATTCTGAACACGGCCAACGATGTGGGCGCTTCCGGTGAATAAAAAAACGATTGCCAAATTGTCAGTACATCCCGAATGTGAAACACGATAGCTACTCCGGCAGTCGGACGGAATGCGTTCCGCAGACTCGTTAGGGAAACGAATAATTCCGTTACACGGTGAGATTCTGCACACCCCGGCGGTTTCTACTAGGCTGCCTGAGATTGCCGAACCGGTCCGGACGCGCGTGCCGTTGGCTGCGGCACCTGATACGTAAAAATCACTTTACGCTCGAAGTTTCCCAGGACTGAAACTTCGATATCTGGCGGCGGGACAAGCCGTCGCTCAACAACCAGTTCGATCTTCGTTGCCGTGAGTCCTTCGTCCAGCAATTGTTTCGCCAGATACTCAGTCAGAGATGGTCGCAGATACTCCATCTTGTCGCTCATGAGATTGTCCTGCCATTTGCGATCACGTACCTCGAGAAATGCGTGCCACCATTTCATTGTTGCTAGATTCTTAGCTCGCCATTCGACGACGGATCCGTCTATCAAATGAATCCTCGCTGAAAGGCGACGGTTTACCATGAGTGGTTCCGGCGCGAACATGTTCCATCCATGCCACAACCCGCAGTAAAGAATCGGACCCCGCCAGCAGTTGACAGCCCGCCGCAATGAACAGGAATCCGGAAGGTTCCAGGAAAATGCAATGAATAAGTAAGCGGCAATTGCCAAATTGCACATGAGGTAGCCCATTGCGATGCCTCCAGTACTTATTTTCGCTGAACTTTACTACCGCCGATTTACGAGTTGCCCGAGTCCGGTTTGCTCGGTTCACGTTCGCCTCGCCCGCGATGTGGAAAAATTGGCGCCCACGCGACCAATATGTAGAACGCCAGGGAACATGCGACAGTTATCCACGACGATCGAACCGTGGAGTAATGCTCAATCAAATAGAAAAGGTGAAATACTCCCGGAGGAACGGCGAGCAGTTGAAGTCCGGTTTTCGAGCGAAAAACCGCAAAAGCCGACGTAATTACACCAACGCTGAGCACGATGGTCATAATTACGATAGTGATTCCTACGGCGAGCGGTGCATCAATTCTTAGCCCGACACGGCCAACACCGCCCAAAAGTAACCAAGTCGCTAACAATACAAGCCCTACACAAAAGTAAGAAACGACAATCGCAATGCGCCGGTATCGAGTGACGACGTATTTCCGCTGTTGGCCTCTTTCATAAGGGCTAGCCGGCGATGCATACGGATTGCTGTTTGTATTCAAGCTCACGATTTAGCTCTTCTATCTACCGCGGAACGAATTGCCGTACTCGTGTACGAAGCAAGTCGATGACGATAACATCGTCGTCGATTGTCAAGTGGTTAACCATTCGATAAGTGCGGTCAATATCGTCATCACCTCCGGATGGGCCGCCGTCAATCGGACCTCTCGTCTGGTATTGGTTGACATGGAAGCGAGATCCCGGAGGTCTCCGGTTCTCTGACCCTATGGTGGCGTCCGTAACTGCATCGACATATCCAGTTAAGACGATTGAAAACGGCGCGGTGATGTCCGTGCGTTGCCCCGTACTATTGTCGGTTAGTTGGCTAGCGAGCCAATGTGTCGATCCCCCGCCGTGACTGTATCCGATGATGGCAACGTTGGTTTCGCCGTGATTATTAATGGCGTTCACTAGCTCAAAATAAACGCGATTACTTTCAAATACAGCATCGTCTTCATCATACATATGGACGTCGTACCCGTTAACTCGATAGAGTTCGATCGCGAAATCAAACAAACCTTGGTTTCCAGGATCTTGGACAGGATCTGCTGGGACGTGACCTTCTCCACCCAAAACTACCACCACGCCGTTAAATGGGACGAACGTCAAACTATCGCTAAATGCGGTGTTCCGAGAAGCCGTGTCTTCCACGGAAACCATCAAGCTCGAACCTCCATTTCCAGCGGTTTTCCATTCCACCCAATACGGGTTCGGCTGGATCGCGGCGGAGTCGTTTCCTCGAATCACAGCCGTTGACCGGATGGAATTGTTATAGACATTCAGATCGTTCGACGAACGGCTCATTACATATCGCACGCCTGGAGGTGGAGCAGTCGCGTCGACATTGATCTCGACCAGATCGCGTTCATTGAGAATCGCGCCAACTTGCGACGCATCGGGCATTCCGTTGTTATCGTCATCATCTAGATTTCGTCGGATACCGACTGCGTTCTCTTGGGCACGTGGGACTTGCCATCGAGCGAACGGTTGTGTGCGCTGTCTGTATGCGACTAA
>JANNPR010000508.1:0-2157 GCA_031400345.1 Planctomycetota bacterium
CTAGCCAAGTCAACTTGATCCTCTGGGATATCTCGGAATGTGTGAAGCAGCAGGATTATTGGCAGCGACAAGCTTTTTACCATCAATGCTAGGCAAGGAGCAACAAACGAACGATGGTACATTTCGTTTAAAACGGACCAGTTCGACTGGCTGACAAAATATATTAAGAGACTGCCCACTAGCGGACCCGGAATCGCCATCCCAAGCGCAGCTAGAAAGTAGCTGGGAATCGACTGCCAGTCTCCCTTCCTCCCCCACCAAGCCAGCGGAATGGCTACGACAATCACCAACGTCGCCGTGATTGCGCTAATAAAACAACTGGTACGCAAATCAAGTCGGCTTTCCGACCAGACCGCGCTGATGATTTCAGCGGCGTGCCAGAGAGACCATTGTCGCTGTTTAATGCCGTCCAACGTTACCGCTTCGAGACCCACCTCGTGTAGCAGACTTGCCAAGGGGATTCCGACCGACACAGCAATCACTACAGAAGAATAGGCGGCTGCCAACCAGCGAATCGTGCCTAGGCTAAACAATCGGAGCCTACGCCATCCGCCGATGTTGGCAATGGTCCAGAGATTTAGTGAACTACGCAACGCTAAGACAGTCAGGATTCCAACCAGAGAGCCGCCGGCGGCAAGTTCCAAACCGGCCAAGTACGAGTCATCCCCCAGTTGATACAAAAGATAAACCTGTTCGGCATAGGTGCGCACGCTGAACAGGTCGGTCACCGTCATATCGCTGGTAACCATCAGAGCGCACCACAGGGCTGCAGCGACAAAAAAAGGCGCCGCACGGCGACAAGTCACCGCAACCAAAGTCCTGCCTGGCGATGCCTGCAATAGCGCCGCCTCTTCGGATTCCGCCTCGACGCTCCTTAAGCCGGTACCGACGATCAGCACGATCCATGGAATTGCTGCCAGACTATGGATCCAAACGGTCGCTGCCCATCCGTCAAGAGTTGGCAGCAATGGGTTCGTGAACGGACCTAACAGGACTTCGACTTTTCCGATAGCGGATCGCCATGCAGCGGCTTGAAGATACAAAGGAGTAAACAACTGGAGCATCAAACTTGCGAGTAAGAAACGTCGGCCGGGAACATCGGTCCGGACCAGCCAAACCGCCAACAAGCTGCCCAGCGGCATTGCCACTAAGACCGTGGCCAGGGCTAGCAAGAGGCTATTCCGCGCTAAGGAGTAAACGCGAGCATCGCGCCAGACGAAAATCGCACCGATGAGAAGCAACAGTAAACTTGCGATGCTTAGCCACCGTGCGACTGTTGGATTCACCGGTTAGCTCTCTCGAGTGTATCTCCGAACAAACTTCCGACTGTAAGGATTCGGCATTACCCGAGTTGAGCTCGAAAAAGGTTGTACGTGATGTGCGCCTGACCTTGGTGATGGGCTTCGTGCCAGCCAATAATGTGTAAAACGTCAAGCACCGTAAGCCCTCGTTCTCGCAGTGCCGTAGGAATCTCGGTCAGACGAGAATCATCGTAACGTTTAAGTGTGTCGAGCAAATGTTCCCGGCTCTCACTCAGTACTTTTCGGATTTCTGGTGCAGTCGGAATGTTATCATCCGGCGTGCTGCCGCCGCGAAATCGGGGCCACAGTTCCTCGAAGTGTCGCGGTTTGTCGGGACCGAGCCGTTCTGTTGCAAACAGTGCTTCGGTAACACCAATATGCATCACTTGCCAACCTATGTGAGCGCGACCTGGTCCCGGTCGCCAGCCAAGAGCCGAAGAATTGTTCTCTTGTTCGATGCGGTCAAGCAAACCAAGGGTTCGAGTGCGATTGAGCGCGTACGACTTGGTAAGGGTATCTGCAGTAGTCATCGTAAGAAAATCCCGGGGTTCGGGGTTCGGAAGAGCGGTCAGGTCGAACTTCATGTTACGGGTTTAGTGGGACAAGTGGAACAGGGTTCAGTGATCTCCGGGTCAGAGGAAGCATCCCGTGAGTTCCCCGAAGTACAACGCAATAGGACTGATCAGTCGGATGCGAGCGATCAGTTCGATTCCTGACGGCATATCGCGATCTCTGTTCTCGCGAACCCTGATCCCTGACCTCGGGCTGGTACAAAACTAGTTAGATGATTATTCTGCGGTCACAATTTTGCACATGGTGATTTTTCGAAATGCCTGAACCCTGAACCCTGAACCCT
>JANNPR010000518.1:0-4176 GCA_031400345.1 Planctomycetota bacterium
TCTAAAGTTGCTGCGGAGGCCATACCCAATCACTTTCTACAGCGGCGACAAACAGGTGGTTTTGGAAAGCCGGCGCACCCTTCAAGTTTGTCGGCCGCGGAACTCGCAAGGCTAAAAATCGCTGCGAAGAACACGCGTGCACTGAGTGTACGGGTCCTAATGTCACTCGAGATTCGGATTTTAACGTTCGCATGGTGCAGATGATGGCGATCCGATCCTTACTATCCGACCATTGTTATCCGACCTTTGTTACTCGCCGGCTCCAATGCGCCGGAGCGATCGCCCCAGGCGTTCCAGGATCTTGGCGTGCAAGCGACTCGCCCACGACTTGCTAATTCCGAGCCGATCCGCGGCTTCCTGCAGACTTGTGCCTTCAAAATAGATGGTGTGAATCAATTGCCGCTCGTCGGCAGACAATTCCTGCAGTAGCTCGCCCAGCTTTTCACGGATTTCCCTCCCGGCAGCCATTGCCGCCGGTGTCTCCATAAACGGGTCGGCGATCGTCGAGTCACGAATCGAAGGTTCTTCGCCGGACTGAGTTGCCAAAAATACCACTGCCAAACGGTCCGTAACGTTGCGAAACCATTTGCCATCGTCTTCTAAGGAACTGTTGGTCGGAGTCTTGGAATCGGCATCCTGCTGCAACACAGCATTCGACATTTGTTCGCAACGCATGCGATTGTATCGAGCGCGACTCGTCCAGCTCATCTTGGAGACGCCGTCGTAGATCGCACCGCGAATACGATAGTAAGCGAATGTGGTGAACTGGCTGCCGTGCTCCGGGTCGAACTCCCGAGCCGCTTCCATTAGTCCCAACTGTCCATAACCCAACAAGTCATCGAATTCCATTCGGATAGAAAGATTCCGGTAGATCTTTGAGGCTAGAGAATGTACCAACGCCTGGCCATCGCCCACTAGCTCATCTTGAGACTTGCGAACAACCATCTTCATCTTGCAGCTTCACTCAATTTTGTCCAAAACTGCCGTAGTTGCTCTTGCGATGCGGGGTGATCGAAGAGCGATTCCGCCACTTGCCGCGAAGCAGCTTGTGAGCTGCCAGGTGTCTTGGCCAAACTCGGCCAACGAATAGAAAACAGCGCCTGAACCAATTCGATCACGATTTCCAATACCAAAGGTTTATCCAAGTGCCTCCGGGCAATGTCGAGCAACGAATTCAGTTCCGCAGGATCGAGCGCTTCGTCACTTAGCGTTAAGGATTTTGTTTGCTGAAGAACTTCGTCAAGCAAATTGGCATCAGGAGCGGGAGACTGGCCTTCGATTTCACGAGGCGCTGGTTGCCCATCGTCACCACCTGTACGGGAACCCGATGAAAACATGAGAGGTCGATTTTGGGTACGGTTGTCGGTGAGGAGTTATTGAACTTGGCAAGATTGTGAGACACGCGGCGTCAAAATGCAACGTGGTATCTCGACTCGCAGGTCCGACCCGCCGGGCTGGACCAGCGCTCGGGTCCGGCCTGCCCAATCGGAGTGAATCCCTCAACCTCGGCCTGACGCCCGGCGTTTGCACGTTTCGTCCGTTCGGAGGCACCTACAATTTTGCGAACATCTCATTTATGCTCTGGGCCATGACTTCCGAATCCACCCCTTCGCCGGAATCATCCAATTTCACAATCCGGCCGGCTCGCCGTCGGGATCTTAGTCAGCTCGTAAAGTTGATTGAGCCGTTCGTAGAAAATCAAAAGTTGCTCCCCAGAACTAGAGAAGAATTAGTTGAGCTACTTCCGCACGGATTTGTCGCGGTTACAAAACGAAAGATCGTCGGATTCGCAGCTCTCGAAGTCTATTCCAAAAAAATGGCTGAGATTCGCAGCTTGGCGGTCCAACAGGAATTCCAGCGCCAAGGCATTGGACAATTGTTGGTGGACGCGTGCGTGAAACGTGCCCGTGAGCGCCGCATATTGGAAGTGATGGCGGTCACATCGGCAGACAGATTTTTCCGATCGTGCGGCTTTGACTTCACGCTACCTGGGGAGAAAAAGGCTTTCTTTTTTCAGACGCGCGACATCTATTGAATCGAACTCGCCGTAACGTCCAATCCAAGATTTAGGACGTTGTAGCGGCTGTTTTCCACCTGCCGCGATAGAAACTCCAGAGGTGCGGTTTCCACCTGAAGCCATACAAACCGCGGCCCCGGTTGCGTAAAAAGCCGATCTGCCAGCCGCTCCCAGTCGTCGAGTTTCGTGATGTGGAAGATGCTCGGAATTCCACATGCCCCGGCCAGTGCAGCATAATTCACATCGATTCGGGACGCGGGAGTCCGTTGGCCGCCCGTGACCTCATAGACACCATTGTCCATTAGCAAGATCGTCAAGTTGTTGACGCCGCTGGCCATCACCGTTACCAGGCACCCGAGGCTCATGAGTAACGAGCCATCTCCTGAAAGTACGACAACTTGGCGATCAGGCTGCGCGATGGAAAATCCCAGTGCCAACGGTATGGCGCCACTCATCGTGGAGGGATTGTAATTGAAGTCGAGTTGATGTTGACTGAAATGAGGCCACAAGCGAGCGGACGCTTGATTCGTCACCACAATCGCGTCGTCGGGACGCATCGCCGCTACAACCTTGAGCACCGAGATGACTGGCATTGCGTCGCGCTTTGAGACAGTGGACAACCTGCTTGTATTGACCGCCCTGTTCATTGCCTAATTCTCCGCCAATACCACCAAGCCAGCTTGCTTGAGTCGACGGCAATGCAAAAAGTGCTCGGCTAGCAACTGCTTTTCGTCCGGCCGCGTAATCCAACGGCTATCAACTCCCCAAGCGTTTAAAATCGGCCGCGTGAACTGACGCGCTGAGTCGCTCGAGTCCTGACATAACCAATTTCGTGCGCCGATCAATCCGAACAGCGGAACCCGCAGGTCGAACACGACGTTTCTAAAGGCATCACCGGATTCGAAGAACCCGGTCGTTTGCATGAGCACAATCGGGGACCTTCCACCGAGATGCAGTCCCGCAGCGAGGGGCCAAGCTTCGCCCTCGCGGCAAACGCGTATTAACTTCAATGCCCGAGACGTCTCCAAGGCAGTTTCCCATTTCCCCAATGTTGAATCGGGAACCCAAACCACATGCGTTATGGCCAGGGCTTCAAGCACGGTAACAATTTCTGAATTGGAGAACACTGATGGGATTTTGCCGGGAAGTATGAGCTATGTCAAACCAAAGAGGTATTTGAGATTCTTGTCTCCCGCGGATAGATTCATAGGACTAGATCGTTCGCGTTTGCGACACGGGGGGGCGAACGGAGAATGGGAGAGTGGAATGGGGACCGCATTGATTTGTTTGGTTTGTGTAATCGCTCCGGCAGCAGATACGGCGTCGTTAGATGGTCAGTCGCTTCCAGACTCTAGGAGTTACCATGCAATTAGCCAGGACCTGAGCACTTTTTTGAAGGCCGAGGCCAAAGCTGTATCTGCAGGTGAACGGTTCGAAGTGGTTAAAAAAATGTCCTTACTGTATCGCGAAATCAATGCGGATCCGCGTTTTCCGTCCAGTGAAACGTTACAGGGATACAAAGCCAAACTTTGGAGCAGGCTGCATCGTCTCAAAGAAACGTTAGAGAGTAAAAATCGCCGGCTCGCACGTATGCCCGGTAAAAAACTCGACGATTTGGATGTGTTAGCTCCGAAATCCGAATCCCATAAGCCTTTAAATCATGAATCTAGTGATTCCCACCTAGCCGGATCAAGCTCGTCTAACGCGAGAGCATTCGGTGGAGGAGTAGGACCTGCAGACAACAGTGCCGCCCTGATCGACCTCATTCAGAGCACCATCCAACCCGATTCGTGGAACGTAAATGGGGGACCTGGGGCCCTATATTACTTCCGGCCTGTGCATGCGTTAGTGGTTCGAGCAACCTCTGAGGTCCACGAACAACTAAGGGGCTTGATGAACGGTATGCGCGCGGCTGGGGCACCGTAAGTCTCTTTCGCGGAAGAATGATCGACTGAAACGAGTCATCCTTCGACTAAGCCGTTATGCGGCTGAAAACGGATCTGGCGGGATTCGCGAGTGTGGGTGCTCGCCACTAAGAAATCCTTTATGGCGAGTCCATCGATATGTGAAGTTCTGAAGCAATGGGATAGATGATCCCGACCGTGGCATCGTCCATCTTTCCGCCGACCAGGACGAGCTCGGTCTCGGCCAGATACCGC
>JANNPR010000535.1:0-7455 GCA_031400345.1 Planctomycetota bacterium
TGGAGTCGGCGAATCCGGACTCTCTCTTTCAAAGGGCTCCTCGGGGAGATTGGGATCCTGCTCTTGCAATTCCAGAATCGGATTTTCGTTTAGCTCTTGGTCGATCCGCTCCTGCAGGGCGAGCAACGGAAGCTGCAAGAGTTCCATAGATTGAATCATGCGAGGAGACATCTTCTGGACTTGAAGCTGTCGTGTTTCAAGACCAAGGGAAAGCCGCATAATTCATTGCCTATTGGAAAAGAGGAAAAATTCTATCAACGTAAGTTCGCCTCGCACAAGGAATTCCTTCGCTAAACGTGCGAAGTTACTGGTTCTTAGCAAGTAGCGTGCCGACGTCGGCTCGGATTATAACAATTTTTTGAGGTCAGGTGAAATTTTTCTTGCTCGCAAGGAATTCTACATCGAGTTTCTAGCGATCCGCGTTCTGAATCCGCCGGTAATTACCGCCCGCACCCGAATTCTACAAAATGTCCTGATTCGCTCGACGAGTAATAAATTCTGGGTGGGATTGGCTCCGTCCGCGATGGCGAGGAGTGCTAAAAGGGTTAGCTATATTGGGGGGGTTGTAACGTGAAAGCATGTTGAAGTTGATGATTTGCTTTGTCGAGCCGGATTTGTGAAGGCGCTGCCAGTCGCGTACACACCGTCCGTCGATCCGGGGCGTGGTGGATAGGGTCGAATTGTCATCTGTTCCTTTTGTTGTGGGCTAGCCATTCGTAGCACCACCCGCAAGAATTCCTTGAAGAAATCCCTCCGGCACCGCATGATGTAGGCAATATCTACTGAACCGGTGTGACAGAGCTTTTGTTTTGCCCAGGGCAGTTGCCCGCGTTAGAGGCTGGAATCGATGGCAGTATCGCAGGTGGTAATCGTCGGCCGGCCGAACGTCGGGAAATCGAGCATTTTCAATTGGTTGTCCGGACGCCGGCTGGCAATCGTGGACGACGTGGCCGGAGTAACCCGCGATCGCATCACCCACCTCATTCTTGAGGATGACCGCTACTTTGAACTCGTGGATACTGGTGGGATTGGAATCAACGACGTTGACAATCTCACTAAGGAAATCGAAGAGCAAATCGACGCAGCCTTAGAAATCGCCGACGTGATTCTGTTCGTCGTCGATACTCGAGCGGGGCTCACTCCTCTAGATAGTGAGGTTGCCAAGAAACTGCGTTATATCGACAAGCCCATTATTTGCGTCGCCAACAAAACCGACGACGTGTCCATGGACCCCCAGGCCCAAGAGTTTTACCGCCTGGGTCGTGGCAAGCTACTGGCCGTCAGTGTAATGCAAAATCGTAATCGGCAAGAGTTGCTGGAATTGATCCTGCAAAGACTGCCCGAACCTGCCACCGACGGTTCCGGAATTCCCGAAGAACCCACGATGAAAGTCGCCATTGTCGGTCGCCGGAACGTGGGGAAAAGCACATTTGTGAACACGCTGGCTCGAGCCGAACGGATGATTGTCAGCGAGGTTCCTGGAACGACTCGCGACAGCGTTGATGTTCGCTTCGACATGGATGGTAAAGTCTTCATGGCGATCGACACTCCCGGGCTGCGACGGGGGAAGAGTGTCCGCACCGACATCGAATTCTATAGCATGCATCGGGCGCAACGAAGTATTCGACGAGCCGATGTGGTGTTGATGTTTTTCGATCCCACGGAACGGATCAGCAAAGTCGATAAGCAACTGGTGAAGTACATCGCCGACGAGTACAAACCATGCATTTTTGTAGTCAACAAATGGGACCAGTTGGCCGGCAAGATGCCCACAGAGAAGTGGGTTCAATATCTGCGTGATATCTTCAAGACGATGTGGCACACGCCCATCGCGTTTATTACCGGTTTGACGGGGAAGAACGTCAAAGCGCTGATTAATCACTCGCAGATGCTCTTCAAACAGGCTCGAGATCGCATCGATACGGGCGAACTCAATCGACTCGTCCGCAAGGCTTTGGAACACTACTCTCCGCCGTTGAACAAGGGGCATGCGCCGAAGGTCTACTACGCTACTCAAGTAGCGACGCAGCCGCCGACCATTGTCCTGATTTGCAACAATCCCAAGGCGTTTTCGCCGACGTATCGGCGATATCTGCTGGGAGTGTTTAGGGACCAACTGAGCTTTGGTGAGGTTCCGATCAAACTTTATCTGCACAGGCGCAGTCCTAAAGACGCGCGGGACGAAGTTGGTCCCATGCCGCATGCGTCGGAGGCCGCGGAAGCGGAGCTGGACGAGATTTCCGAACTCGAAGATACCGAGGACGTGGAAGCCTGAGCTACGGGAACGCGCGCCAGATTTCGTGTTAAGGGTGGCACGCTCATCCACGCCTTTAAATGCAGGCCCCTCGCGCTGTAGTAGGCACACACCGTGTGCCGTTACGGCACACGGAGTGTGCCTACTACAACAAGGACGGCACACGGAGTGTGCCTACTACAACCGTCTCAGGGACGTGCCACCTAGCCCGGTTCAACAACGATCTTCGAATCGGCTAGAATGCGTCCGTGTTCAATGACAACGACACTCGTCCTTGATCGCTCCGCATTTTCTCTATGCCTACTGTCCATGTTTTTGACTATTTAGCATCGCCGAACAAATATCCTGCGTCCGAATTATGCGTGCTATTCGGGGACGATGCTTTCTTAAAGCAACAGGCGCTGCATAAGGTGCGCGATGAAGTTACCGCTGGCGATGCGGATGCGCCGTTCACGACGTTTTCCGGTGAGTCTGCTGAATGGCGCGACGTGATCGATGAAATATCGACTGTCGCGCTGTTTGGGTCGAATGGTCGTCGGCTGGCCGTCGTTGACGCGGCCGACGATTTTGTTTCGAGCCATCGACAAAGGTTGGAAGATTATTTGGCGCGTCCCAAAGCCAAGTCAGTTCTGGTGCTCGTGGTCGACACCTGGCCCAGCAACACCCGCCTGTTTAAGGGAGTCGATCAATCAGGCTTACAAATTGATTGCGGTCCACCAGTAAAAGCAGGCTCCAAAAACAAGTCCTTGGATCATACCCGGACCCAAAAGTGGCTGATTGCCTGGTCGGAGTCCCGGCACGACGCCGTTCTGCAATCCTTATCTGCAGAGGTGCTGTTGGATCTCGTCGGGCCAAACTTCGGATTGTTGGACCAGAGCATTGCCAAATTGGCGCTGTTCGCCGGAACGGGTGGCAAAATCACCGCGGAAATGGTGCAAGACATCGTGGGAGGTTGGCGCGCTAAAACTACCTGGGATTTGGTTGACGCCGTGGCCGAGGGCGACGTACCCGACTCCTTCTTGCAACTCGATCGACTGCTTCACTCGGGAGTGAGTCCGCTGGAACTGCTGGGTGCCATTGCGTGGTCGCTCCGTCGCTTTGCAACGGCCACACGCATTTATGAACAGGGCGAGCGCGATGGTCGACGTCAAAAGCTTCAAGATGTACTTTTACAAGCCGGTTTTCGCAAATGGCCCGTCGACGCCCTATCGCGAGCCGAAAAACAGCTCATGCAACTGGGCCGCGAAAGAACGGGGAGGCTCCTCCGCTGGCTGGTAGATATCGATCTGGCACTAAAAGGAAGTCACTCGTCGCCAGAGCGCTCGCGGGCAATCTTGGAAAACCTGTTTGTGCGGATGTCTAAGGAACTTGCCCCGCGCAAACATGGGGCGAAAGCGGTGGCAGCTAGAATTAAGGGCTAACCCTATCTTGAACGTGTATCGGGTTAAGAATTTAACCACTAACGACGCGAAACAAACGAAAGAAAAGGCTGAGACATCACCTAGGGACCTCATTTACAAGGAGGTGTACTATCGAGCCCCGTGGCCCAACGCGAGATTGTGAAACGATGTCGTGTGCCTTTTCGTCTGTTTCGTGTTTTTCGTGGTCCAACCCGGCCAGAGAACGAAACGCCGTTGGGGTAAAGCCTCCTCTCTCCGTGAAAACGGTTCTACCTCCTTCCAGTCGCGGCTTGCTGAAAAATTGCGTTTCCCGGATCGCCGCCAGAGAGGACGTACGCCACCATGTCGAGTATTTCGGCCTGGGTCAAAACGCTCAGTAATCCTTGAGGCATAGGCGATACTTTGGACGTTGCAATATTCGCGACAACTTTCCGGTCAATCGTTTTACGCTGATTAGGACCCGATTGGGCAGCCTCGGTGGAAACGCGGTGACACCAGACCGCTCAACTCAACTTCACCCACAGGTCAAAACAGTATTTCCCGCACCACACGAGCTGGCTGAACTCCCGTCAGTTTCTCTTTCAAACCCTGCTGCTCGACGAATAGCTCGTCGTGATTCAGGCCCAGCAAGTGGAGAATCGTGGCATGCCAATCTGGAACACTGACGCGATCCTCGATCGCCGAAAAGCCCAGTTCGTCTGTCGTTCCGTAGGTGGTCCCTCCGCGGATTCCCCCACCAGCTAGCCAGCAACAAGCCGCATTCTTGTTATGATCGCGGCCGGCCTTCCGCTCGTCTTTGTCTTTTGGCAATTGGGCGATCGGCAGTCGCCCGAACTCGCCGCCCCAAATCACCAAGGTACTCTGGAGCAGACCGCGCTGCTTCAAATCATTTAGGAGGCCAGAGATCGGTAAGTCGGTCCGATCACAAGCAGTTTTCATATCCGTTGCCAGCGCCGTGTGATTGTCCCAGATCTGAGCATTGATATAGAGCTGCACAAAGCGGACGCCACGTTCCACAAGCCGTCTGGCAAATAGACAACGACGTCCATAGGAGTCGGTCGGCTCGCGGCCAATTCCATAGCCATCCAACGTTTTTTGGCTTTCGTGCGTCAGATCCAGCGCGTCAGTCGCCGACAGTTGCATCCGCGCAGCTAATTCGTAGCTGGCAATCCGAGCGTCGAGGTTCGGCTGATGTGGACGTTGTCCTTTGTGCAAGTTATCGAGACGGCTCAACAACTCGCGTTGCAGTTGAACTGTCTCTGGCGGATCATCCACTTCAGGACGCAAGTTGAGGACCGGAGAACCGGTGGAACGAAAACGAGTACCCTGGTAAATCGGAGGTAGAAATCCGGCGTTCCAGTTCTCAACGCCGTTGATGGGCAATCCCAAAGGATCGTCCAGCACCACGTACGCAGGAAGGTTTTGGCTCTCACTCCCAAGTCCATAAACGACCCATGAGCCCAGCGAAGGATATCCCGTCGGCATGTGCCCGGACTGAATTAAATACAACGCTGGTTCATGCGTGATATTCGTGGTGTACAACGAACGAATCAGAGCGATGTCGTCAACGTGTTGCTTGATGTGCGGCAACGCGTCGGAGACCCACATGCCGCAATCCCCCTGCTGAGCAAATTGGAACGGGCTGCGCATGAGTGCGCCCGCGTCTTTTACATTTTCCACTTCACCGGCGATTTTCGAGAAGTAGGGTTCGCCATGGTGCTGGTCCAGTGCGGGCTTCGGGTCGAATAAGTCCATCTGACTGGGTCCGCCATTCATGAATAGCTGGATCACGGACTGAGCTTTTGCGGGCAAATGCGGAGGCCGCACGTGAACATCTGCGAAAGTGCGGTGCTCTTGTCCCCAACTATCAGGTCCGAGCAGCTGCCAGAGTGCTGCCCCTGGAAGGGCGGCACTCATTCGTGATAGGAAACTCCGTCGACTTACCTGCCCCATACCGTTTGACCTTCGTTGATCTGACATTGGGCGACTTCAATCGATATATAGAAACATGGCCGAATTCATGATTGTGTGACAGACCGTGGCCAACGCCAGGTGGCCGGCCTCTTGTCGGGCGGACTCCGTATCCGCTGGATACTGCTCCATACGTTGCTCGGTGAGTTTCGCCAAGGTTTGCAGACAAGCGCCGAGCTCCTCGGCAGTGGGAGGTCGACTTAGGGCGACCCAGTACATTTGCTGCAATTGTTGCTTACGATCTGTTCCAATCTCCCGTACTATTCGGGAAGCAAACTCGCGAGAAAGGCTTCTTACACCGGCGTCGTTGAGTAGGTGCAAAGCCTGCGGAGCGACGAGCGATTCTGCACGTTGTAAGCAGTTGGGATTCATCGCCGGCAAATCGAAGCTATCGAGAAGTGAGACTGGCTGCTTGCGAAGCTGTTGCAAATAGATGCTTCTTCGTTTGCCAGCAAGCACGAGCCCATCCGCGCGCACGTCTACGGGATCAGCAGGTCCGTGTCGTCTCTCGTCCAGCTGGCCCGCCGCCAGCATCAACGAGTCCCGTAGTACTTCCGCTTCCATGCGCCGCAGTGGCATTCGAGACAGCAAGTGGTTGTCGGGATCGTGCTGCTCAGCCCGCGCATTAATAATGGACGCTTGCCGATAAGTGCTTGATATCATCGTCGACCTGTGGATGCTCTTAAGACTCCATTCATTTCGGAGTAACTCTAATGCGAGCCAATCCAACAGCTCGGGATGCGACGGTCGATCTCCGCTCTTTCCAAAATTCCCGACACTGCGAACGATACCACGTCCGAAGTGATGCCTCCAAACGCGATTGACCATTACTCTCGCCGTGAGTGGATTCTCGGGCTGGACAAGCCAGCGAGCGAAAGCCAGACGGCGGCCGGTGGAAATCGCGCCGGGCCAGGGCGGCTTAACTTCGAACGGCGTCTTACTGTCACTCAAAACGGCGGGCACGCCAGGCTGAACCGGCTCACCTGCGCTCAAATAGTCACCCCGCCGGTACATGTACGTCGGAGATGGCTCGCCCCGATCCCAAAGCGCCATGATTTTTGGATCGGGCAAACGAGCCGCTTCGAATTCCTTAATACGCTTGTCAGTTTCGGGTGACTGTGGCGCACTTTTGAGCATATCAATTTCGCTCTGAAGCTTGGCAGTCCGTTCTTGCCAGCGCTGTCGCTCATCGCTAGAAATGTGGGGCAAGTACCGATCGCCTAAACCCGCACTCAATGCCCCGCCGTATGAAATGATTTCTGGTTTCAACCAATCGTGTTCGTCATAAGCTCCTTTGAAAAGCGACACCAACCGGTAGTAGTCTCGCTGAGGTATTGGGTCAAATTTGTGGCTATGGCAACGAGCGCATTTGAATGTCAAGCCAAGGACGCCCGAACCAAGCACATCGATGACGTCGGCCATCACTTCTAAGCGGTCGGGAACAAAACCTGTTAAGTTGGCCCACGTGGGATCCGGCGACATTCTCAGAAATGCCGTAGCCACCAAGTTGTCCTCGAGCTCTTGTGTAATTTCGCTCGCGTGTTCGAAATCGGCCAGTTCGTCTCCGGCCAACTGTTCTAGTAAGAAACGATCGAAAGACTTGTCGGAGTTGAAAGATCGAATGACATAATCACGGTATCGCCAGGCGAAAGGTCGCGGCAGATGCTGCTCGCGGCGTCCCTCGCAGTCAGCGTACCCGGCGACATCAAGCCAATGTCTTCCCCAGCGTTCACCGTAACGAGGCGAGGCAAGCAGTCGATCGATCAGTCTTTCATAGGCGTCCGCACCCTGATTCGTAAGAAACGCTTGCACCTCAGCCGGTTCGGGTGG
>JANNPR010000540.1:0-12061 GCA_031400345.1 Planctomycetota bacterium
GAAATTTGGCTAATTCCAAGGAAGGATGCAGTCGCATTCTTGACTGCCGACTGCCGACTGCCGACTGCCCACTGGATGACCGACTGCCGACTGCCGACTGCCGACTCTTGACCGAGTCGCTCGACATGGAGTCGCCATCACTTGAGGGTTGTTGTTTGCGAGTTTCTTTTTTTCGTGTCGGCGACCGCTATCACCATGAAATCAAGATACTTGCCGCCAACCAGGTAGAAACGTTGTGCGAGTCGATCGAAGGTGTTGGTGAAGAGAGGTGGCCCGCCAGCCCCCCCTTTCAAAACTTAACAATCGAATCACGTAAACGAACGCCGCAAACTCTCGGTCCAATTAGCGTCGAGCAACGTCGTGTGGCACTGTTGGTCGGTATGGCCGGGCAAAGCCATTGGTCTTTAAGTGTCGAAGCCACTAGTGAACCTGTCGGCCTATTATTCGATGTGGCCTGTCTGGCAAAACAAGGTCCGCAGTTCCTAGGCAGCTCCTATCGGATCGGTTCAGTGCCGTCCATGGCGGGCGGCGAACCGAGCCGCATGATTTGTCGCATGCGGATCGAGGATGTTGGGAACAATACGACGCTACTCCGCGAGTACGGTGCCATGCGCGATTCGGTAGCGGCCGAATGCACCGCGTCGATTGATAAAGTTCCAGCCACTTTTCGGTGGAGTTACCGTTTCGTTCTGGAGCTCAGACAATTAACTCAGTAATTGGCTCAGTCCCAGTTTCGGTAAGCGGGATAGGTCGAGGACCGATTGAATACGTTTTCTGATGATCAATTCCCAACGCTCGAAATACTGTAGCGAAGAGCTGGGGAGCGCCAATCTCTTTATCGGAGACATGCTGACCGTCTTCATCAGTTTTGCCATACAAGGCCCCACCATGGATGCCGCATCCTGACAACGTCGCGCTCCAGGCCGCGGCAAAGTGATCACGGCCTAAGCTCGCATTAATTGCGGGTGTGCGGCCGAATTCAGATAGAGTTATTACTAAGGTATTTTCTAGAAGTCCGCGATCGGCCAGGTCGTCGAGCAAGGCGGACATGACTTGATCCAACTCGGTGACCAATTCTAAGTGCGTTTCGAAGTTTTGGCCGTGGCTGTCCCACCAGGCTCGCGACACTTTTACGAATGGCGTTCCAGCTTCGACAAGCCGGCGCGCAATCAACGCCTGTTGGCCGAACAAGGTAGGCCCATACTTGGCGCGAATGGCCTCAGGTTCTTGCGAAATGTCGAACAGCTTTTCACTACTCATCAGTCCCTGGACGCGTGCGAAGGCCTCGCCATGACTAGCCAGTGACGACGATTGACGCCCGGCTTCGAATCGGCGACTAACTAATTGCCGCAGATCAGCGCGGGTATGCTGGTCCAGGGCCTGTAATCCGACGGGCAGTGACAAGTCATCGGGCTTAGCTTCGTTCGTTAGAAACATGGGCGCGTAGCGAGCACCGTAGAATCCGGCTTGGCCCGTTCCACCGCTCCGCCCTTCGGTTGCCGTGTAGAAGGCTACGTAGTCGGGAACTTGGCTGTCGGCTTGGCAAAGTTCACGAGCCACCATGGCACCGAGATCGGGCAACTTCAGTGCCGACTCGTCACGGCGACCCAAATGCATGAGCTTGCTTGCGCCGCCGTGGTCACCATTATGCGTGTTCAATGAACGGATTACCGCGGTATGCTGCATACGTTTAGCAACCTGGGGCAACAGCTCGGAAATATGGAGTCCGGGAGCGGAAGTCGGTATCGCTCGAAATGGCCCTCCAGTAGGGCGGCCCGGTTTTGGATCCCAGGTTTCGAGCTGGCTAGCGCCACCGGCAAGCCACAAAAGAATGACTCTCTTGTCATTTTTCTTTATCTCATCTGCCAGTACCGACTCACGCAGCAAATCAAGCGATGTCATGCCGCCGGCGACTAACGCGTTGCCAGCGGTAAACCCAGCCAAGAAATGGCGGCGGCTGATGGCATACTTCGGAGAGCCACAAAATCGGGGCTTGGATTGCATGGACATAAGACGCTCCCATTATCGCAAAGTTGTTTACTCGCGCGCAATGCTTAAAAATTAAATCGGCTCTCACTGCTCGCCAAAAGAGCCCAGACCAAATGACGGCAAGCAATTTCGCGCGGATGACCGGACGTCAGGACGCGAGACAACAAGTGCACTTCTTCCGCATCCGGTGTCCGGCTGAAGATGTTCCACACGGCCGTATGAATCAGCTCTTCGTCATTGGATAAGGCAGTTAGCTTGCCGACCAAAGTGTCGCTAGTATTTGCGAGCAACTCTTGCTGAATTTGAGGACTATTGCTGATGAATAGGGCCTCCGAAATACGGATCTGAAAATCGTCTTGCGGTTGATCGAACTGGCCGGCTAGGGAACTCGCTTGATTCTCCAACTGTTCGAACTGATCGTCGCCTGGCAGGCCACCATCCGAAGCAATCAATCGATCGGGACTGGTGCTAGCCAAACGCAACAGCACGGAATACTGTCGTGGTGACAGCGGCCGCACCTGAGCCACGGCAAATAAATCGGGCGCGGGCCGATCGTTTAGCGGCCATCGACTACTTCTCGAGTACACACGACTACTGATAATTCCCCGAATAAGTCGCTGCATATCGTAACCGTGATTGACAAAGTCCCGGGCCAACCATTCCAGCAATTCTGGATGGCTGGGTGGGTTTTCCGGATGCATTTGATCGACTGGATCCACAAGTCCGCGACCTAGAAATCGAGCCCACAATCGATTCACCAGCGCGCGTGCAAAAAACATGTTTTCGGAGGGTCTTAGCGCCACGTCGACAAGCTGGGCCCGGCGACTATAGGAAGCAGGGGCTGGTGCTTGTTTGTTTTTCTTGAGCTCTTCTAGACGTTCCCTCTCCGCCTTCTTTTCCGCTTCGCTAGGCTCGGGCGTCTCGGCCTCTTCCACAACGGATCCTGTCAAAAACATCAACTTCGCGGAATTCTCCTCCCCTTTGGAAGTCTTGAAAGTCACTCGACCATACTCACGCTCCGATACAAAATTGCCATTAGCGAAGGTACGGGCAAAGAAGGACTTCATTCCGTAGAAGTGTTGCTGCGACCATTCAGGAACCAACGGATGGTCGTGACATTGCGCACAGCTGACGTTCACACCAAAAAAAATGGTACTGGCATCATTGGTAAGTTTGTCGAGGTCGTCCGTGCGTTGCTTGACGAATTCGACCGAGTCCAAATGCGGAGGCTTCAGCTGGTCACCCACTAGCAGGTCGCGGAACATTCGATCCCAGGAATACCTGTCTCTGAATGCCTTAAGCAAGTAATCCCGTACATTTCCGCGTACTCCGTACATCAGCATCGAGTTAAATTCATCGGCTTGATGGCGAACGTAGGCCGGGGATTGGAGCAATCGATCAAGTAGCTTCTCCCGACGAATCGAATTACTGGACGACGCATATTCCTGAGCTTCGCGCGCGATTGGGATTCGCCCTACCAAATCGAGCATGGTTCGCCGGAGCAAGTTGGTCTCGTCGGCAAGAGGCGCCGGAGTGACTCCCGCAGCAGCCAACTGAGCATCGACGTAATAGTCGATCGCTTCGTGGACGGGACGGTCGAAAGGCAGAAGGTCACCAGCGTACGAGACGCTTGCTGTGTAGAGCGTGATAGCCCAAATAGTCATCGCGCACAATAGAGTTGCAACGGACATACAGGAGGGCTTTTTCATGAGGCGGGGGCTTATTGCCGTATCTGCCCCGATGTTACTCGACGTAGCCATAAACTCGCAACGAAGAAAAAACGAAAAGACAAAAGAAAGTGTGGATCGGTGACCCTCAAATTCATGCTCCCGGTTTTAGGCAGTGCCGGTTCGCCATAGAAATGCCACTAACGATGGATCCAATGATTCCCACAAATCCTTGGTCGGTTCCGCAGAGATAGAGATTCTCGAAGGGCGTTGTTCCATCGAGCCGTTTTTGCGGAGCCCCGTATACCGCGCCATTATCGTGCCACGTGAATCGTCTAATGGTACGCGGAGTAAACATGTCCGTATCGATAACATGGCTGCGAAAGTCAGGCATGAATCGCACGGCGGATGAAACCGCTCGATCGTACCACCGCAGTTTCTCCAGTTGGTATTGTTCCTCAGCCAGACCGCTCCAGCGTTCGAAATTAGCAATTGAGGTAATGCGAATCACGCCATCGGGTAAGTCGCCAACCGAGGCATCGTAACCAAAGTTATTTGGAGAACAGATAACGCCAGTTCGCAAGTCACACAAATCGATTTCTGGGTGACGCCAATGAAATCGCTGGCTGTCGTTGTAAAACACGATAGTGCGGTCATGACCCAGCGCTTTGGGCTGCTTGTCGATTATGGAAAGGGATTCGATAAAGGACATCTGACCCGGCGTCGGCGGATTGTCCTGCGCCACGTTACCGCACATTCGCCAAGTCTCGACGATGCCGGCCGACGAAAGGATATTGTGACCATCCAGTTCGGTCCCATCATCGAGCACGACGCCCACGGCTCGATCGCCATCTATCTTGATGCGTTGCACGCCGTGCCGCAGTTTCAGCTCACCCCCTAACTCACGAAATCGGCGTACCAAATGCTTGAGAATTAATCGAACGCCTGCAAACGGGCGAGCCATCCCTTCTAAGAAAATGCTGCGAAACATAATGCAGAATTGGCCCCAATCCATGTCGTCTTCGCGAGCGTTTCCGTACCACATCAGTGGGCAAAGTAGCATTTCTATTAAAAGCGGATCGGTGAACGTATCCGCCAAGATTCGTCGAGTCGACAAACTGAACATCTCTTCGTTGAGGTCGTCATAGTCGACAATGATTGCCAGAAGTTTCGAAAAATTAGCCTTCTGCGACGGGAAGTTGCGGGCGACTTCGCTTTCTAAGAGCTGAATGTCGTTGTCAAAATTGAGGCGCACCCCTGGAAAGGCAATGGCAGAACCCAGCTGTGGCGCCAGTGCGAAATCATCCCATTTAAAACGCAGCTGGCGAAGCAGACGCGCTAGCGGCCCCTTCTTGGCACCCTTGGGAGTGAAATTCGTAATCGCATGCAAGCCGACGTCAAAGTCGCGGCCTCGCAAACGGTAGAACGAATTCAGACCGCCAATCGTGTAGTGCCGCTCCAAGATGCAGACACGCTGGTTATAGTAAGCCAGACGGATCCCAGCCGCCAAGCCGGACATTCCCGCGCCAATGATGATCGTGTCGTACATGACAGTTGCCACTCTGGATGAGGTCGGCTGATAGTTTAGAGCATGCTAAACCGCCGACAACCGACAACTGTGGATTCCGGCAACGGTAGAAAATCTGTGGTTTTATCAACACACCCAGGATCCCACACCCGCCCGACGCATTCCTAATGGTCGGACCCATCGATCCGGTGCGAAGGGCCCGACCGATCTACTTGGAAATTTCCGCCATCTTTGGAGTCAGGTAGGCTACCGTGCTCTGCATGCTACCGAGCTGACCGTATTCTTCTTCGGGGATCTGAATACGGTAGCGTTTGCGTAATTCCATCACGATGTCCAAGAAATCCATACTGTCGAGCTCTATCTGCTCCCGAAACGCCTTTTCATCGGTAAGACCACTGAGATCTTCGTCTGGCGCGATGTTAGCAAGTATGTCCAGTATCTCTACCCGAATTTCTGCCGGTGTCATTTTTCGATCCGTAAACGGTTTTACTTTTTGCGTGTTGTCGTCAGTGATCTAATCACGCTTCGTTGATTTACTCACGGCGAGTCGTCGGCCGCAAGGCCCCATCAACAAACGGGCTGGTTGGGCCGGAATTGACTTCACTTTGCCCATATCAAAATCGTCGAACGATCACAACCGAATTGATGCCAAGCATGCCAAACGAATTGTTCAAGATATACCTGACAGGACCGATCTCGCGAGGTTGGTTAAGCACCAGACCGGGCACGTCGCAAGCCGGATCGAGCTCGTCGACGTTGATGGTGGCGTGGCAGATGTTGTCGTCGAATGCCCCTAGATTACCGGCCAGTTCCAAGGCGCCGGCGGCGCCCATAGAATGACCGATGAAACTTTTCGTGTTATTGAGGAACGTCTTGCCGCTTTCCCCAAAGACTAGACGGAGTGCGATGCATTCCTGGCTATCTCCGCTATCGGTCCCTGTGGCATGGGTACTTACAATGTCAATTTGCTCAGCGGTCAAACCGGCTCGCCTCAGTGCCAAATGCATGCATTCGGATTGACGTTGAGGATTCGGTAAGACGAAGTCGGTGGCGTCCGTGTTGATAGCATACCCAGCGAGTTCGGCATAAATAGAAGCACCCCGACGACGAGCATCTTCCAAGCGTTCAAGCACGAACACGCAACCACCTTCGGCGACCACAATTCCATTTCGCTTGGTATCGAACGGTCGAGAAGCTTGGGCTGGGTCGTCGTGTTTTGCCAGCGCACCCTGGCTGTTGAAGCTGGCAAAAATGCCGAACGTATGAATGCTTTCCGAGACACCTCCCGCTAAGGCCAAGTCACAGTCGCCCAGTCGCAACATTTGTGCGCCTTGGATCAGCCCCGCATTTCCAGCCGCACAGGCAGCACCGATAGTGTAGTGCGGCCCTGTAATTCCCATATTGAGCGCGACTTCACCAGCGGGATTATTGGCCACCGTACGCGGATTATGGTGATGTGACCAAAAACTAGTGTCGTAGTTATAGCCCTTGATCAGAAAGATTTCGTTTTCGGTTTCAACGTTACCGTGTTCAGTAACTCCCACGTAAATACCCACTCGCGATTTATCCGTGTTCGCCCAATCGAGACCAGAGCTTTTTATAGCTTCATTCGCCACATAAATACCGATGCTGCCCGCCCGCGTGCCTCGTCGAATATCTTTTTTAGACTGGTAGCGAGACGCCTCGTAGTTACAAACGCCTGCTAAAGTAGCGCCAAAGTAACGCACGTCGTATTTGCTTACGCCGCTTTTTCCGTCGAGCAACGAACGGCGGTACTCCGCCAGTGAATTACCATTGGGTGATGTGAGACCAATTCCCGTAATCACAATCCGCTGATTGTCGGGGAGTTGGCTTGATGTATTCGATGCAATCATGGTAGGTAGACAGACTGCGGTAGACGCGTTTAGACCGACAAATACGTGAACGAGATCCTATACCTTCAGGGGGCTTATAGGCTATTTGGGCTATTGGACTCGAAGGGATTCCCGCCGGAGTTCCACACAAAGCCCACGTCTGAAAATTACCGCTTGTCCACTTCGTTGACAAGCGCCCAGTCGATCTGAACCTATCCGATCGGCCATATAGATACGGAATAGGTACGGAAACGCGACGTCGATGACCCCGTTTTCGCGTTCACTTAAGACGGTCGAACATCTCTAGCAGTTCCGCCACGATCAGGTTCGACGCTTGAACTTCTAATCGATTCGTCCCGAGCCACGTTTCGTAACCACCCAGTCGATGATGTTCAGGAGTCGGTAGATATCCGAAGTAGCCGTTCGCGATCGATATGGTGAAGGCGGGCTTGAGCGGCACTTGCTGTTTCAATTCCAATCCAATCTCGACAAAGACCTCGCACGGAATGCCCGCGATACCCACATCCCCTACCCGTAATGCCTGGATCGGGATGGCGATGGTTGGAGGGTACTCGTTCAGACGCATGACACGTTCGGCGTAAATTTCCTCGAGCGTTGATTTGTGACCATCCATTTTTACTGACGCCAATACCTTATTGGCCCATTCAAGTCTTTCTGCAGACGGTCGACGTGTCTTTACCGGGAGCTCCTCGAGCTCTCCTCCCAACGGAATCCATTCTCGATATTCAACGCTCCCCAAGGCTTCGCAGGCGGCTCGCGCAACATCGTCGGCGACTTGACGCATTTTGACGTAAGGTTGGATTTTTTCGTCAGGCTTAGTGAAATCAATATTGTTAATATTGCCGCTCGTGCCATTCGTAAGCATGGCCACGAAGGGTGGATCAAGCCGATCCGCACCGAGCAACTGCTGCACACGGTCACAGAACAGTGGAAAGTAATCCGCTGATATGTGGCCCTCCGGAACGCCGCCGACATAGTGCAGAGAATAGTTGGCCAATACGGCGATCGGTTGACCTTTCGGGCTCTGAATGGATAACAGATTAATTTCAGGATCGGTCGGACCGGCAGGCTCGACAAGGTTTGGACTGCCCCGCGCCGGGTTCATTTTGACCTGGTCGATCTCACCAAATGGATTGGGAGGTACAGTACCGGGTTTCATGAACCAGCGGCGATTGAATACCTGTCGAGGCTCAAGAGCGACCGTCCAGCCGATTTTGGCTTCGGCGAGATTATGGTTGGCGCGTCGTACGCCATCGACGATGCGTCGAGCAACAAAGGTTTGATATTCGTCCAGCTCCTGCTGAATCCTGAAACGGTTGGCTCCTAATGCACTCACCGCAGAGTGGGTATGCGTTGAGGACATCAGTAGATGTTCAGGTCGGATCCCAGTCTCTTCGTTAACCCATCGCCGCGCCTCGTCATACATCTCACGAGACGCGCCCAGTAAATCACAAATGACAATTGCAAGTTTGACTTGACCATTATCCAAGACCAGACAGCGGGCCTGCAGCTCATCGTGCACGTGTGTCGACGGAACGGGGTGAAATCCGCCAACTATTCCGCCTCCAATAGGAGGAGTAATGTTGCTCGTGGCAGCGCCGGCACGAAATACCTTGGCCTCGCCAGCCGCGAACAAGCTCGCTGGCTGACGAAGCAGCAGCAACGACGCAACTACGGTGATTGTCAGGCTAGCTCGCTGCATTTCAAATCTCCGGACTTCCGTAAGTAGCCGGAGCGGGACTCGAACCCGCACGGGGGGATGTTCGGCGACTTATTTGTCAATATCGGGCTTCCGTTTCAGAATCAGCAATTCGGATTTCACATCACTACTCGATTCAAAAGTCGACGGACGATCGCTTGATGGATTGCCGTCGGCACCGCGTAGCGAACAAATCAGAAGCTTTCCGTCCTCAAATTTGTAGATGCCATAAACGGTCATCTTTTTGTCGCGTACAGTTCGGGTCATGTCAATCGTTGTTGGGTTCTTTGATACGTCCATAGAGATGTCATGCACGCGGTCTTTCCCTTTGGAGTCGCCGACGAACTTAAATGTCAGTTGGCTCTTCGTGAAATGGAGTTCAAACGGGAACTTCTCCTTAGGCACTTCCCTGCCAGACGATAAGACCTTTTCAGCAACCCAAACGCCGACCATCGACTCCGACGAAATGGGCTTCGGATTCTGAGCGAGAAGAGGTGATGTTGGAATCGCGAGTACGGCAACCGCGATAAAAAAGATGTGAAAGTGTGCCATTTGATGATTCCTTCCGTTCTGAATTCTGTCGCCGAACGATTGCGTTGACCGGGCGGCGGCCAGTCAACTATCCATTTGAAACCGCGTTGTCCGCCGCTCCGTGTCCAACGCTTTGTTCGGGCCCAAAGTTGCGAGTTAACGCACCCTTGTCGTACTCGTACGAGTACCAGTCAAATACGGGCATCTCGAGCGCCCGAACGCCGCCGATAACCCAGCGGCGGCAAAGTACCTTGATTTCAGGAAATGCCCCATGCGCCGCTTGGGTTCATCGGTTTGTTCGCGTATAGCTGGTACTAGGGTCAAGAGAAAACAATTGCATCGTCAGCGACTTGGTTTGCTTGAGTCCAACGGACGCGTTTGATCTGCCTTGCCTAATGCTTCGTTATTCTTCAAATGCTCATCTGGGACGGTTCGGCTAAATTCATATAGTTGTGAATTGCGGGCGCCGACATAAAGTTTGCCCTCCAAGACAGCCAGACTGCATGCGTTTTTCGGAGCAGTGGTAATCGTGGACCAGGAGCGAAGATCGGCCGTACTCCGAATAGCCGAATCGCGCGCACACAATATGTACAGTGAAGTGCCCGACACGCAAAACGCGGCAATCGGACAATCCGGAAGAGCGGGTGCAGCCGGTTGCACTCCGTCGAAGACGAGCAGATTCTGTTCGCCTTGGAGCACCAGCTTGCCTGCAAACTCTACAGGGCAGGAGGCGACACGTGCGATGGGCGGTCCCTTAGTCCAACTCTCACCATCGAATACCATACTGTTGGTATCGGAGCTGCTTTGCAGAAACAATTTGCCCTTCAAAACGCCGACGTAGTAGAAACGGCTATAGTTGTCGCCCTTGCGAAACAAGTCCAGCGCTTTGGACCAGGTTGCACCACCGTTGAGGCTTCTTATCGCGACCGAGTGTTCGTCCCCATACGAGCCGACGAGCCAAAGGTCCTTGCCGTCGAGCGTCGCCATGTCGAAGGAGTGTTCCATGTACACATTGTTATCGCTCCATTTTCCGCTCGGCTCGCAAACCGCATAGCCTGCTGCCCAAGGATAGATCCACTTTGGATCAATCGCTGGAGCGAACAGGCGTTTGAGCAGCGGACGAAACACCGATATCTGTTCAGTCTGCGACGTCCATTCGTCCAAAAAGGCACCGGTGTCCGGGTCGAACGATGTGATCCTAATGGGCCCCGTGTTGGCATTGTAGTCTCCGTAGCCGGTGTACAGCTTCCCGTGCCACGCGCAAAGCGTACGGATCGCCTTCCCCGCCTCGGTCGCTTGCTTGGCGGCATGAGGATGCGTCCCCACGTTCGTCCAAACATCTTCCGCGCATGCCGCACCGGTGAGGTATACAACCAACACTCCACAAACTACCCACAGCAAACGAGGACCGTGATTGGTTGACATGCTGTCCTTTCAACTTCCGACGCGAACGCTTCGGTTAACGTGGCTGCGGCCAGAAACCGTTTCTTCAAGTTGGACGTGGTCCGCCGCTCACGTTCAACCGATTGTTCGCCACGGTTGCCTTACTTCATAAACCGTTCGACAAAGTCGGGCACATTGTGATTTGCAACAAACGCATCCCATTTCGCTTCGTATTCAGCGAGATCCCACACTTCCAGCACATTATCGGGATATGACAACGTTGGATATTGCCGATCCGGAAATTCCTTCTGAACTAGTCGCCAGAACGCGCTATGCACTTCGCCAGTATCAGGTAGATTCTCCATTTCGTACCGCTTGTGGAAAAAGTATCCCAGCGCCGCCAGTCGCTCGCAATGTTTGTCTTGTTGCTCGAATTGGTCGCCGTCTCCAAATCCAACAAGACCGCCGGAAGTAACCATCGGCTCGGCATAAATGTCTGCGTGGAGTCGGTCCAGCGCGTACTTGTGGTACACAATCTGAACCGGTTTAGAGGCAACGCGCGCGATGATCACAGAGAGTGTCACCAGGACACAAACGGTCATCAGCCAGCGTGATTTCATCGACGTGACCAGTGCAAGTAACGTTCTAACCTGATTCGGACATACGCCTGAGATGGCGAACAAATAATCTACAGAACTCTTCATAACGCGCTCTTGATTATGCCCTTAATTGAGCGTGTTTTCCTGACTCAAATCGTGCAACGAGTATCTACGCGGAGTCAGAATATACAGAAGTCTGGATAAAAATATCCGTAACGAAAACGATAGTCAAACATTCGGTGGTGGATCCGATAATCCTCCTCGAAGGCCAAACTTGGAATATTAGCCCGCCACTGGGCGTCACTGACGACTAGCTATCGACGGTGACGCCAGCCAATAACGAAGCCGTGTGGGGCCACACTCCCGCACGGCTTTTTTGTTGGTTCGCCAGGTCGGTTTGTTTGACTCAGCTGCAGCTGAGCGAGTGCGGACGTTCTTCTACAAGTTCCGCAGGCACTCCAAAGGCGAGTGGACGGGCAAACCATTCGAACTGCTCCCCTGGCAATCGACCGTTGGAACGCGACGGCACATCGCTACTTCGGCGAGCAAGCAAGAGATTGGTTGTCAAGTGAAGGAGTCGAGCAAATCCCGACACGCGCGCCGCAGTTGAAACCGTGGTGCGCGACCTTCTACAGATGGTCGTCGACGAGATTCAAAATGAGCTGCGAATCTTGCCCGCTTATCGAATAGCCGGAGCGGGACTCGAACCCGCACGGGGGTAACCCCCCACAGGATTTTAAATCCTGTGCGTCTGCCATTCCGCCACCCGGCCAAAGGTGTGCTAATAAAGG
>JANNPR010000609.1:0-3408 GCA_031400345.1 Planctomycetota bacterium
CCCTGTTTCAAACCGTTCTCCGCTGCTGTATGAAAACCAGGCAACACGACCGTATCAGGTCCTCCCCAAGGGAGAAGTAACCAATTATTGAGCGAGACCGGCCCTTTGCCCCGAATACTCTGAAATGGCGACCAATCGTAGGGGCCGCGTCCTGCCGGATCGACATCAGCTAGTACGACTAACCGATCGCAAGCTCGCCCATACCAATCTGGAAAAGTCGGGACAGACGTAGGGATACGGAAACCGTTCATCGACACTTCGATCAATCGCTGTATCGCCGCTTCGGTTACTTCATCCGATTCCTTCGGCCAAAGTTTACCAGGCACAATTGCGGTACTGGGATTGCGACGTTGGGGCTGCCCATCGCGGATCGCCAAATTAATTGTCGGTGCGTAACGAACCTGTTGGCGCATGATCATGGGTTCTGCACCAGGCTCGGAACTGGTAGGTAATAACTCAAACGGCAAGTACCAAAGTATTCCGTCAGGGACTATTACCAATTCCTCATATTTCTGCAGCGCTGCAGCGTCGGCGCCTCGCGTGAGCTGTGCTAACAGCGCCGCCGCATGTTCGCGCCAAGTGCCGTCAATCAATTCATCATCCAAGACATGATTCTTGTCATACTGTCCCAACTTGCGTAACAAGCCAACTAGTTCCTTACGAATGGCGGGTGGCGACTCGACGTTCCAGTGCGCGATGTGTTCCCGGTCGATTAGGAAGGAATGGACGTTCTTGCCCAACACGAAGAATGTCCAGATCGCCGTTTTCTTCGGTATTAGCTGTTGCAACTCGGCGGTGGGTTTCAGGGGGGGAAAGATACTACTTGCCGGTTCTCGGCGCACGGCTAGCTCGCGCAACATGACTTCCTGAGTAGCGCTAAGTGAAGCCAGTTGTGAAGCTAAGTCACTTACTTCACGCTCGTCTTTATCATTGGCCGCTTTTGCCAATTTGTCTCGCAACTGTTCCCGGATGACCGCGGCACGTTGAGTCAACTCTGCGTATTTTGGAAAGGCCGTCAGTAGATGCTGGCGGTGCAAACGGGCTGTCTCGGGCAATGATTCAGGCGCGGCATCTAGCGTCCATCGCAGCGAAAGCAACCTGGCCCCCAAGTCCAAGGTCGAATGGAACCGGCGGCGGCGGATCTGATCGCTAACCTCAAGGACCACGTTCACATCGTTACGTTGATAGTTCGCCGCGAGCCACCGTTCCGCAGCTGGTGGCATGGGTGATGACGTTATGCTAATCGCTTCAATCGGATCGAGTAACCAGTCTTTGACTTGGGGGTCTTGAAGAAGATATTCGTAATGTTTTGCGGCGACTCGCTCGGTCATCGCGCCGGAGTTGAACTGCGCGTCAACCACGTTAAGCCGCGATAAGCGAGGCGAAGCGAGGCGCTGAAATGAAACTGCGGCATTCAGGGCTGCATTGCCCGCTCCCACATTGCCACTTTGATAATTCACTAGCGCCGTCATGTGACTCAATCGCTTTCCAACCGCACTCGATGCGAGGCTGGATCGGCCAATGGAGCGACGAATTTGTTCCACGGTCGACAAGGCAAGTGGCGATTGACCGGACAAGGCCAGCTGTTCGACAAGACTAATTCCCAAGGACACTTCTAACAGGCGAGATTGCTTACGCGACCACTCGGCGGCGGGCTCGAGTGCCGCGTAAATCCCAGGCTGCTTGCTGAGAACGTGAATTTGTGCCGCGACCGCAAACGCCTCTTCCATTACGTCGAATTGCTCATAGGCCGCAGCTATGAACGTCGCCTCATGAAGGAGTCCCACAGCTGTGGGGAATTGCTCTTGCTCAAATGCCAGCTTTCCCAATTCCAAAAGGGCAGTCGCCGTCAAAGGATGATTAAATTGCTCTTGGACCAAAAGCCCGCGATTTAATTCCGGAATCGCCCGTTCGGGCTTCCCGCGCGCAGCATTGGTTAGGCCTAATAGAACGGTGTTATGAGAAGATAACCAATTGTTCATCGTTCGGTCGGACAGAGATAAGGCGGCGAACATTTGCTCGAGAGTCGGGTCGTCGGCACAAAGTGATCCCAGAATGTCGCGCTTCCGCCGAATTGCTAACGCCGCACAACGGACGACCTCAGACGCGGCAAGTCGGTACGCGCCGAGATTAATGGGCACGTTAAGTAGACGACTCGTTTCCAATTCGGCGCGACGCACAATCGGCACGTATACAGGAATATTGGCGACGCTGGAGTTGCGAGTGCTGCGACCCCAAGTTACCGGTTTGCTACTGGAGCGTCGGGCGGTTGGGGCCACTCCAACAGACAACCTTTGCATCCAGTTCCTATCATTGAGATAAACCAGGAGAGCGGCATCAAACTGTTTTAACGCTTCGCCATTCCTTCCCATCCGATATTCGCACTCGCCAATCATGGCGTAGTAACACACCGTATCCAGCGCTGTGCGACTCCCCCGTCGAGCCGCCATTTTGATTGCTTTTGCCGCCCCTTCAAAATCCCCGTGGTAAAACGGCTCCATCGCCAAGAAATAGGGCATGGGAGGCAGTTCCGCCATCGGCGGTTCCTGAGCAAAGGCAGTTGGTTTGCCATCCCACAGCCAGGAAACAGCGAAAAGGAAACAGGTTAATCGCCACACGACAGTGATCCCGCAAGAAAAACGGCAACGAAGATTAACTGATAGCATGATACCCAATCCTAGCAAACAGGGCGAACTGGGTGTGATTGGATGCCTGACACAAGCAACAGTGAAAAAAAGGGAGGCAATATCTGACGCCTAGCAAAAGTTCTCTAGCTCCGTGGCCGATAAACCTCCGTAACGATTGCATGAGTTGTAGCAGTCATTCGGCCTAGACAATCGTGGCGCTTTTCGAACCCGAGGCAATCATGAAGCGAAACCACAGTCCGATTCGGGTGTTAGTATCTGTGTTAGGAGCGAGCGTGGTTATCGCGGGGCTCACGGGTTGCCAAGTGTCAATTGGCGGCCAAACCCTACCCAGCCCGTATTATCTCTCCGATGACGTGCAGTATTTCGCGCCAGGCCCAGAAATGAGACTTAGCAAAGAAGCTGCCGCGATGAAGGCGTATAGCAGCGAGCAAGCCGCCCAAGGGCAAGCAAACCCGTAGTCGCCCAATACTGCGCCAGTTTGCCAATCTCGCCACTCGGTGTAACGAACGTTTGTCGTGCGAACGCTGTAGCCCCTCGAGTCAGGCACTCCTTTTTCCTCGCGGTCAAAGTAGGCCGGGCGCGGTTGCTGAGTGAATGCAACGTCCTTGACGGTGCCATGCGGGTCGTCGAGCAACGGAAGTAGGCTAACCCCATCTTGTTTCGCGACAGGACTGAGACCGCACAGTCGCATCAACGTGGGAAATAGGTCCACCAGCTCGACCAGACCTTCCGTCTTTCGTCCTGCCGATTGGCACGATGG
>JANNPR010000632.1:0-3935 GCA_031400345.1 Planctomycetota bacterium
AGGGCCGCAGCCCCCTTGGGGCAGAAGACCTTTTTTGGAACAGAATCTGGATAAAACGTCGAGGATTCTGCCGTTGGATCTCGCGAACGTCAGCGCCACCCGACGACGGCGAGCCTCACTTCAGAAATCTGCTTTGAAACGGAACTTTGCTTCGATAACATGCTGACATGAAGAAACAAAATAACATCGCGGAAGCCGCCGGGATAAGCGATCAGGCGGTTCGCAGGGCAACCGGAAAAAGCTGGAACGACTGGGTTGCGATACTCGATCGATTCGGAGTTCGCGAACAGCGGCACCAACTGGAACGTTCGGCAGGGCAAGTTACCGATTCGCGAGTCACGCTATGAAGCTGGGTCTGATCAATTCTGCCTGGGTGCAGGCAAACCAGTCGACGGAATTCGGCTTGAGGAAAACAAAAGAGCTGGGCTTTGACACCGTCGACATTTTCGTCGATCCGTTGGACGTCGATGTGCGAGAACGGCGACTGATAAAGGACGAATGCGATCGTCTCGATTTGCCCATCGTCTCCATCGCGTGTGTTGCTTTAGGCCTGATCGACTTCAACCCGTCGGTTCAAAAGTTTCATCGGGAACGGGTACAGCACTATCTCGACTTGGCATATGAATTTCAAGCGAGAAACGTTCTCCTGGTGCTGGGAGAGTACATCTGGAACCAGGAGGTCATTTCGCCGGAAGAACAATGGCGAACGGGCGTCCAAAACTGTCGAGTCCTGGGGGATTATGCGGCCAAACTAGGGGTTCAAATTGCACTGGAGCTTGAGCCGTTCAAACTTTCGTTAGTGAACTCGGTTGACACCATGGTTCGCTTTATTGACGAATGCGACCACCCGTCGATTCGCGCTAACATCGATATCTCGCATTTGCTGCTGGCGGATGTGCCACCGGCCGAACTGCGACGGCTCAAAGGCAAAGCTATTCATGTGCACATTTCCGATTGCGATGGCAAGAAACATGGGGATCTGCCTCCCGGCCGCGGCGTCGTTCCCTTCGAACCCTATTTGCGCGAAATTAAACAGCTCGACATCGACGGCGCAGTCTCGATCGAATTGGAATACTCTCCAGAACCCGACAAAATCGTCGAGTGGGTGGCAGAAGCTTACCGAGAGACGGACAAGCGGATGCGGGCAGTAGGTCTGCGGTCCTGAAGCGCCATTCAGGGGATTCATTAAGCGCAGTTGTTGCTACATGGTAACATCCATGCGAATCACGAAAACACGAAATCGCCGCATGTAGGAACGATCGACTTGGTGATCATGATTGGGGCACTGCCGCTGAGGAGCAGTTAATTCGACAAACGCTCTTCGAGAATCCAGATCCCAGAGGCATTTGGATCGACACGAATGCTTCGAGAAGCGCTCCAACGATCGCGTCGAATTCGCGTCCCTCCCAACCTTCTTTATTAATTCGCGTTTTCGTCTTTCGTGTTTTCGTGATTCGCATTTCCGATTGTTGTACACAACCTAGACGAAATTTGTTAGGGAGTCATACGAATGAAGAACGATCACTTCCGAATAAACGCACAACTTACAGCTGTCGCAATCTGGTTTCTGGTCGGTGTGGCGACGCCTGCGGCAGACTCGGATCCGGAATGGAAAGCTGGAGTTGCGTCCGTTGCGATTACTCCCGAGGAATCCATGTGGATGGCTGGCTATGCATCGCGCACGAAACCATCGGAAGGGAAAGTGCACGACCTGTACGCCAAAGCCCTTTCCCTCGAGGATCCGCAGGGACATCGTGTCGTGCTGCTGACGACGGATTTGATTGGTATACCGCGTGAATTGCGTGATCGAGTCGTCGTTGCCTGTGAGCGCGAATATAAACTGCCGGGCGCGGCCCTGTTAATGAACGCTTCGCACACGCATTGCGGGCCCGAGTTACGGACTTCGAAGTTTGTCTTGCAAGGACTAAGCCCTGAGCGTGTCGCACAGGGGCAGGCGTATTTTGATCTGTTGGAAAAACGACTTGTGGAGCTGGTCGGTCGTTCTCTGAAGAAGATGTCCCCCGCAAAGCTAGGTTATAGTCATGGCCGCGCCGGTTTCGCGATGAACCGGCGACTGAAGACCGAGCGTGGATTCGAGAATCGTCCCTTCCCAGATGGACCTGTGGATCACGATGTGCCCGTGTTGCGGATCGACGATGGTGCGGGGAAGCCGCGAGCCATCTTATTCGGTTACGCTTGCCACAACACGACGTTATCTTTCCAACTCTTCTGCGGTGACTATGCGGGTTTTGCTCAAGCGTATCTCGAGGAATCCAATCCAGGCGTCACGGCATTATTTATGGCCGGTTGCGGTGCCGATCAGAATCCACAACCTCGGGGCACCGTCGAGTTGGCTCAAGATCACGGACGAGCGCTGGCGAACGGTGTAATGGCCGCGTTATTGGGGCCGATTCGGCCTATTCACGGTCCGCTACGTGCAGTTCTCGATGAGACGACGCTTGAGTTTGCGGATCCTCCCACTCGTGGTGAACTGGAAAAGTTGGCTCGATCGTCCGACAGTTTTGATCGGCGTCGGGCGGAGGCGTTACTAAGTCAGCTCAACGACATTGGACGCATGGACACCGAATATGCCTACCCGATTCAAGTCATACGCTTCGGTGATGATCTGGTCATCTTAGCTTTAGCCGGTGAAGTAGTGGTCGACTATCCGTTGCGTTTCAAGCACGAATTTGCCAACGGTCCGCCGCTGTGGGTAGCGGGTTACTCGAACGACGTATTCGGATATGTACCGTCGTTGCGAGTGTTGCAGGAAGGCGGATACGAAGCCGGGGGAGCGATGCGATTCACCACCCTGCCTGGCCCGTTTGCTCCATCCATCGAACAGCGAATCTCTTCCAAGGTGCATGATGTCATGAACCGGGCCAAGGACTAGAGATCAGAGATCAGAGGTCAGAGATCAGAGGTTCGGCAAACGCCATCCCGCTTGCCGGGGTGGTTTAACGGCCTGTGCACTACTTCTTAAAGTATCGAAGTTGTGCAAATCGTCGTAGTGATCGGCGAGGCCTCAGGCTCTGATATCTTTGGCGTACTTCTTACCTATCGAAGAAGTGCACAAACTATTTCCCGAATTCCGACGCAGGTCGGTTGTGATTGGGTTTTCGCCAAGTAAATTTCAAATAGCGACCTAGCTTTTCTAGGATGTTTCGGAACTAACTTACCCTGAGGGGGTGACTGTGATAATTTTCGTTTTGCTTATCGTGGGTGTTATGACGGTTTGCGGTTTTTATGACTGAGCAGGCACGCCACTCTAACCTCTAACCTCTGCTCTGCCCCTTTGACGATTCGCCGGTGCACGCGTACAACATATCGGTGACGAATGTGATTCTGTCAACAAGTGGCTCTCGCGAGGGGGAGCCGTGAACCGGGTCAGGCCTTAACCGGAGCAGCCCTAAGCGAGGTACCCTTGTGCGAGAGCCTCTTGTCGACAGACCGCTGAAGTAAGTCTCCTTTTACCGCTGAGATACCTACTTCGCCGAATGCCTTGCTTCGCAGAATACCTTGCTTCGCCGAAATACCGGATTTACAGACGTTTCTGCTTTGCTCTAGCTATGGAAACCGATGTCCGCGGATGCTTCTTTTTCGGGAAACGCTTCGGGCGTCGGGCGCCGGCACTCGACCGAGTACATGGTCGTGGCCCGACGCTATCGACCGCAGTCCTTTGAAGAGTTAGTTGGGCAGGATCAATCTTCTCAGGCATTGCGAAACGCGGTTACCACAAATCGCGTGGGACACGCCTACTTGTTTACTGGGGCCCGCGGGGTTGGCAAGACGTCAACGGCCCGCATCTTTGCCAAGGCTCTAAATTGCGTCACCGGGCCGACTACGCATCCCTGCAATGCGTGCGACGTCTGTCAGGGAATTGCCTCGGGTGAAGATGTCGACGTTTTGGAAATCGACGGTGCCAGCAATCGAGG
>JANNPR010000640.1:0-4020 GCA_031400345.1 Planctomycetota bacterium
GAATACAGGAACGTCCATCCTGCTTACAAGCAAAACGCTGTCGCAATTCTGTCGAGGAACAAAAATAGGATAAATGCAATTTCTATTGACATGACCAAACTGCGCGACCCAGTCCGAGTCAATGCCATGTACTGAAATCTATTCGGGACGAGTTGTCACGTATCCCCATTTTTCGATTAGCGAAGATCCGTGTTCCCGATCTTCCTTTCCGCTCGGGGATTCGGGATTCGGGATTCGGGTCGGCAACGAACTTAGGACAGTCGGCTTAGTGGCATGTCGACGAAGGTGACGACGACGCCTCAACATGCGCTGCCTTTGAACATCCCTATCGCTCAGGGATTTTCCCCTATCCCTCTCCCCGGAGTACCTGGAAGATAGGACTAAAAGGCCTCCGGCCTCGACCCTTCGCTCTCCCCCAACAACTTGCCGATGATACGTAAACAATCGTACCCACCTTTGCGGAGAGCTGTCGGTGGAAAGGGCACGTTGTCGTGCCAGTCTACAGCAGGGTAACGGCGTTGAAGTCGCCCTCTGCCACCTCGATCCGCCATTCTGATATAGACCGACGACTACGCCTTTTTACTTTGAATCGGACGGCTTCCGCTCCATCGCAGAGTGCATTATCCTCGCGATCTGCCAATTGTAGATGGCCCGAGAGATCTGATTGTGGAATCACACCATGAGCATGCTGGAAAAGTTACTCTTGCCGGAAATTCGTGAGCTGATTCAGAGCCAGGATCTGGACACGCTCCGCGAAGCCCTCAACCGTTGGCTGCCAGCCGATATTGCGGATCTGATTGCCGATTTGAGCTCGGAGGAAGAAATTGTCGCTTTCCAATGCCTGGAGCAAGTTCTTGCCGCCGAAACCTTTGCGTACCTTGATCTGCATACGCAGGAGCAGCTGATTCAGGTTTTGCCCGAGTCAGAACTGGCTCGCATTCTGAACGAGTTAGCACCAGATGACCGTACCGCTTTGTTGGAAGAGCTTTCGAGCGACGAAGTCGAGCGGTTGCTAACGCTTTTGACCCCAGAGCAACAACGGGTCTCCCGTTCGTTGCTGTCGCATAGTGAGGGCACCGTTGGACGTCTGATGACCCCCGACTTTATCGGCGTGCGTGTAGAGTGGACGATCAACCAGGTTTTGGAACACGTGCGAAAGGTCGGTAAGGACAGTGAGACTCTGAACGCCGTTTACGTCACGGATGATCACCACCATCTAGTTGACGATATCCGCATGCGCGAAATTCTGTTGGCGTCTCCCGATTCCATTGTTCGTGATTTGATGAACGAGCAGTTCGTCGCTCTCTCAGTGACCGATGCAGAGTCTTTCGCAGTGGAACAGTTTCGGAAATACGATCGTACCGTTTTACCGGTACTTGACCGTCGTGGTGTACTTCTGGGTGTCGTGACGGTCGACGATGTTTTGGACATCGCGGAGGAAACGGCGACACGCGAAATCCAAAAATTTGGCGGCTTGGAAGCACTCGACGAGCCCTACATCGCCACACCTGTCCTGCAGATGGTACGTAAGAGAGGAACCTGGCTTGTCGTTCTGTTTGCAGGAGAGTTGCTCACCGCTTCGGCGATGGGCCTATTCGCAGATGAAATCGAGAAGGCGGTCGTGTTGGCGCTGTTCGTGCCATTGATCATTTCTAGCGGCGGTAACTCGGGGTCTCAGGCAGCGACACTCATTGTCCGCGCGCTCGCCGTGGGAGAAGTAAACTTGTCGGACTGGTGGCATGTCTTACGTCGTGAAATTGTGTCTGGCCTGATTCTGGGGGCCGTTCTGGGGTCGATCGGATTTTTTAGAATCGCCCTGTGGAGCATGTTCAGCGACATGTATGGACCTCACTGGGCACTCGTTGGCCTTACGGTGGGGATATCGCTGGTCGGAATCGTCTTATGGGGAACGCTCTCCGGCTCCATGCTGCCCTTTCTCATCAAGCGCTGCGGCCTCGATCCTGCCACTTCTTCCGCCCCATTCGTCGCCACGCTCGTTGACGTAACTGGGTTAGTTATTTACTTCACGGTGGCGATCGTTATCCTCCGCGGGAAACTGCTATAGGCGAGGTACGGTAGGGACTCGCGGGGACACCGAGCTCCCCGCGATTGGGGCGGAGCGGTCGGTGAGTAATTTCGTCAAACCGGGAACAGTGATCTTGGCTTCTCATTCTTTGCGATCAGCCCTGTATGAAGATGCAAGTCAGGCGGCCCTACTTGGCCTGGTGGTGAATCTCGCGCTGGGGATCGCGAAATTGGCTGGCGGATCGATCGCTGGGTCAGTTGCACTGATTGCCGACGCGGTCAACTCCTGGGGTGATTTCTTCACGTCGCTCGTGGTGCTGTTTGCTTTAAAAGTGGCTCAGCGCCCGCCCGATGAAGAGCATCCCTACGGCCACAGCCGAGCCGAAGCGATTGCCGGGTCCAACGTAGCTCTAGTCTTAATTCTCTCGGCACTCTATGTCGGATGGGAATCCGTGCGGCGACTTTCGGCTCAGCACGAACTCCCCCCAGTTTGGACATTGTGGATCGCGGTGGCTAACGTGCTTATCAAGGAAGCGCTATACCGCTATCAGATGGTGGTGGGGAAGCGTACGGGTTCAAGTGCCTTAGTCGCTAATGCCTGGGACCACCGCAGCGATGCATTCTGCTCACTAGCCGTTCTGATCGGTTTGGGAACTGTCCGGTGGAGTGGAGCTGGGCTGCTATGGGCAGATGAAGTTGCTGCCTTAATTGTTGTCGGGGCGATACTTTGGACGGGTGCTGCGCTATTTCGCACCAGTGCCAGTGAACTTATGGACGTCCAGGCGGAAAGCGAGGTCGTCTCGCGTGTCCGACGGGTAGCGGCGTCCGTGTCGGGCGTGCTGGGTGTGGAGAAGCTTTGGGTACGAAAGTCCGGGCTGGAATATTTCGTCGACATCCACCTCGAAGTGGACGCTGATATGACGGTTGCAGACGGCCATCAACTCGGTCATGTAGTTAAAGATCTTTTGCTTGCCGAATTCCCCATGCTCCGAGACGTACTCGTGCATTTGGAACCTTCGGAACGTCAACCAAAGCGGTCGGACGACGCGAGGCCGTAGGGTGGGACAAGAATGTGGATCAGCCGCCTTGCAGAAGGTGGGCCGGAAGTGTGCCACTGGCAGCCGCCGTGGTTGGCTATGATGTTCAGCAAAGATAATTTCGGCGGCAAGCCAGTGCTAAATAACGTAGGACGTATTTTTGCAAACTCCGCTATCATATGCCAATGCTTCAACACCTTTATCGCTTTGTTCCCGCCCTTGATTCGCTCCGCGATTATGGCTGGGACAAACTGCGCCGGGATAGTCTTGCGGGACTGACGGTGGCGGCCGTGGCTGTTCCGCAAGCCATGGCCTATGCCAGCATTTTCGGCATGCCGGTTGAATACGGTTTGTATACGGCAATTGTAATGACTGCGGTGGGAGCGCTGTTCGACTCCTCGAAACAGTTGATCAACGGTCCCACGAATGTGATTTCTATCGCCATGCTGAGTGCTTTGTCGGTAGTGCCCGCTGAGCAGCGAATTGCCGCCGCCATCCTCATGGCCTTCTTAATTGGCTCGATCCAAACTGGAATCACGTTGCTGCGGCTCGGTGACTTGTCGCGATACATTTCACACTCGGTGATCATCGGATTCACCGCTGGCGCATCGACGCTGCTAGTTCTCGATCAACTTAAGAACGCGCTCGGATTGAAATCGCAAGGTGATCCAACTGCGCATTTTTTGAAACGCTTCTATCTGACGATGACCGAGGGCGGATCGGTTCATTGGCCGACTTTGTTAATCACGTTAGGGACCATTGCCGCCGCGCTGCTCTTGCGCTGGATCAATCGACGTTTCCATTTGATTTTGCCGGAATTATTTCTGGCAATCGTGATTTCAGGAACGGCAGTTTGGTATTTTCAATTGGGTGCGCAGGGCGTCAAGCTGATCGATAGGGTGCCGCGATCATTTCCATCCTTTCAACTGCCGAATTTTGATTGGGGACTTGCGCGGCA
>JANNPR010000721.1:0-9854 GCA_031400345.1 Planctomycetota bacterium
TTGTAGCGCAGCAATAAGCTCTGACCTTCGCGCACGTAGATGCGATTTACCGTCCAATGAAACGCACCCAGGATCCCCAGCGATCCGATTACCAAAATGGCGGCTGCCGCTGCGATTCTAATAGGTCTCATCGAAAGTTCCTTCCAAGCCTAGTGTGCGTGTTCGCCAGTTGCAGGCAGCAGTGACAATTCTGACTCCGTAGGGCCCTTGTGGCCAACACTGGGAAGTCTGAAAAGCCAGCCAATGGTTACGACACGTGTTAATTTGTGTGCCTGAATTACTTTAAGTCGTCCGCAGTTACAGTCCGCAGACCATTTGCCGGTTCCGGTTCCCTATATTGCTTGAAGATGTCCATGATCGGACTATCGGCGGTATTGATCATCATTTGTCGAAACGCGGGGGCAAGCTTCTTCAACATCACCCAGCGGGCATAGTCGCCACCTTTGCCATGGAAAGCGGCAATTGCCTTCTTCCAACCGGCAGCTTCCGCCTGATTCGCGAATTCAATAACTTTTGCATCGGCTTCGCCACGCGAAAGGGTTGCGTCAGCCATGTCTCGAGCGGCTTTCAGTTCGAACTCCGCAACATTCTCGCGTTGCTCCGCATCGATCAACGCTATCTCTTGTTTCTGCATGGCCTCCGTTGTCATTTTCACAACCTGCTGTTCTGCTGCGACCAAAGCCTGCTTGCGGGCAACCATCTCTTTTTCAATCGCTAACTGTTGTTCCGAGGTCTGCTGCTTTATCTCGCGACGGAACCGCAACTCTTCCTGCAACGCGATTTGTCGCTTTCGAACCGGATCGGCGATCTGATCAGGAGGATTAATTTTGGTTATCACAGCTTGAATTATCTCGACACCCTGCGAGTCGCAGGCGTCTTCCATCGCCTTTTGAAAATCCATTTGAAATTGAGTCCGTGTGTCCCCCGAAATAAAGTCTTTTCCGGAATGATCGGATCCCTTCAGCCGGCAGAACGATCTCGCATTGGGCAGAATAATCTTTTTGATGATTTCCGCGTCGATGGAGGCCGTGTGTGCAGATTGCTGTTCGTCGTTAGAAAGTTCGTTGTAGAGAACTAACACGGTCGCCGCTTGCTCCGGAATGACGCGGAATTCAATGACGCCGTCCAGTGTCACCCAAAAGCCATCCTTCGATGGAAAGCCCATGTCCCCGTCTTCTGACAAATTAAGTCGTTGACTGCGACAGTCGACGAGATCGATCCGTTCTAGATACGGGTTAACTCCCCGCTGACCTGGTCCGAGCACTTGCGGTTGAACCCCTCGCTCCCCTTTTTCGACGAGTATGGTGTTGGAGTTCTTTGGCAAGGGACCGGCCAGATTTGTAAGCACTCCTACGAACCCGGCAGGAATATCGACCAGGTTGTACAGCTCGATTCGTTCCGCGTAGTTCTGGCGGGAACTTGGTTCTGTCGCTTGGGAATTCGCGTTGCTCTTGTCGATTACAATCGCATTGATCGGATAAAGGCCAGGCATCAGGACGTCTGGAACGATGCCTTTATCAGTTTCTTTCCAAGCTATGAATTCCGCCGCCGGAAGATCGTCTCCATACATGCGAATCCGCACGCCAATCTTTCCTTCAGGGATGGTGGGCTGCGGAACAATAATCCAACTCCATGTCCAAGGATTAAAAAAATCGCGACCATCGGCCAAGACACTCTTTTGAACACCCTTGTACTCTTCGGAAGGAGCTATCTCTTGGTCATTTGGTAAATCCTTGCCTGTTTTACGAATTCGGATCACCATGTGTTTGCTTGGCACGTCCACCATACAAATGGAATAGACCAATATCGGAACCAGTATTACCAAACCAATAAAGATGATGACGCCTACACCGCCCACAGCTGCCGCCAGGCCGCGACCTCGGTTAGACTCGTTACGAATCGCCATTTCAGAACTCCTTCGATCAGCTAGGCCTGAACGTCACCTGAACTTACGCGAGATGCACTAATTGAGACAAAACAGTTTAACTGTATTCGGTTCCAATGATGGCATCTTACGACTGTTTGCAGGTTCATGACGTCCAGGATGTTGTAAGCAAATGTGTCAGTTTTAAGGGTTTTTCCCGCAAAGCCTTATTACCGATCTCAGAACGCAGCCTAAACCGGCTGTGATGTCGCACTCGACGCTAATACAGTCGCCCAAACCAATTCGGAGGAATATGCGCAACTCGAATGACAAAGCATGGGGCGAGCGCCTTTGCGCAGCGATTGTAATATTGATACCGATAGTGTGGATATGTGGGTCAGTGGTTTTCTTCGGCGGAACGTTTGGTTATCGCGACGCGTCGCGATTCTACTATCCGCTGTTCGATTGGACGTGGAGCGAGTGGGAAGCGGGAAGGGTACCACTGTGGAACCCGCGGGAGAACTGCGGAACGCCGGCACTTGCCGACGCGTCTGCGAGTGTGTTTTATCCAGGTCAGTTACTGGGTATGTGCCCCGGATCTCACGCCTCCAAGTGTAATGCGTATATCGTGATCCATCTGATATTGGCTGCTGTTGCCACCTACTACGTGGGGCGACGGTGGCATCTGGGTCGTGCGGCGGCTTGTCTTTCTGCGATCGCGTACGCATACGGTGCACCGGTTCTGTTCAATTACTCAAACGTGATTTATCTCGTCAGCGCCGCCTGGTTACCGCTCGGTTGTTTCGCCATTGATCGGATGATACGCATCAAAAAAATGCGTTGGGCAGTTGTCCTAGCGGCCGTAATGTCGCAGATGGTTCTCGGCGGTGATCCGCAAACCGCTTATCATCTGGGCATCCTTGCCGCGCTAGGCGTTTTATTCTTTGGCTCCAAATCTGGAACGGTTTATCGGCGATTTGCGGCGAAGTTAAAAATGCTGCTGTCGGCAGCGACGGCGACGATCTTACTTTCCGCGATTCAGTTGCTGCCCTCATCGGAATGGACGGCATGCAGCGCCAGAGCTGCGTATGATCGGCCACGAACTGTTTACGAATGGGCAAGTAATGCAGCTACGATGGCAACTGGGAACCAAGCGATCACAGACCAGCGGTCCACGGATCGACAAAGCAATGGTGGATTTGCATCTCTTTGGAAACCACCAGATCCCGATACGCACCACGAGAATATCTATGACTTCAGCATCGGGCCTTGGAGATTGATTGAGACGCTTTGGCCAAACGTTTCTGGAAAAATGTTCCCAGTTAACCAGCGTTGGATGTCGGCGATTCCGGCTGAGAGCCGGGTGTGGGCACCGTCCTTGTACATGGGTCTGATTCCGACACTGCTATCCCTGTCGGCATGGCGACTTACAAAAGGCAGCACCCGTCGTCGCTGGTTATCATGGTCCACCCTGCTAGCCATAACGGCCAGCTTCGGATGGTATGGGATTGGTTGGCTCATCGGTGACGCGGCGCAACTATGCTCCCGAGAATCGACGTTTTCCTCGCAAGTCGACGGACCGGTGGGAGGCATTTATTGGCTACTTGTTTCGCTCGCTCCTGGTTACGTGTATTTCCGCTATCCAGCTAAGTGGCTGGTAATTGCCGCGTTTGGCTCGGCCATACTCGGCGGATACAACCTCAGCTCGATATCGTTGACGCGATACAACGTGATTCAGTTTCGACTGATGCTGTTGCTTTCCGTCAGCATTGTCGCAGTAATCGTATTGGGCCTGGGGTCGTCGCTGTGGACCGGGATCTTGAAGAATGCTCCTCCCGATGTAATCCTTGGTCCTCTAAATGTTTCGGGAAGTCTCCGCGACGCTGGAATTGCATTAGTCCATACCTCCGTGATCTGCTTACTTTGCATATGGATGATGTGCCGTCGATTGCCGCCAGCAATGACTCGCTGGGGCTTCGTGGCAGTTACGGTAGTTGAATTAACGGCCGCCAATTGCTGGTTGATCGTGTCCGTCCCCGTTGACGATTTGGAAACGCCGTCAGCCGCTTCTGTGGCCGTTCGTCGTGGGGAAACAGGAATGGCTTCGCCATGGACCGGGCGCACGTTTCGCAGCCATGTTTTGTTCGCCCCGGAAAGCTGGAAACATTCGTCGGCTCAAGATCGCCTGGCGACGAGTCTGCGGGGTGACTCAGATACACTGTTTCTGCGAATGCCCCTGAGACGTACTGAATCCGTACAACTCTCGATGGTCGAAGTACCCCACTCAATCGGGTCGGAAGACTATCAAGCTCTGTTTCGAGTTGCACGGCGCAACTCGAGCTATGGCGAGATTCCGCATCCTTCCGTTTTGAGGCTCTTGGGAACGCAATACATCGTTGCGCCTGATTCGGCATGGGAACAGCTTTTAGCCGAGGACAAACAGGCATTCGAACCAATGGGCGGCTTACCGACTTTGGGTATGAGCTGGTCGTTATTCCGACTCACGGATCATTTTCCCAGGACGTGGATCGTTCACGACATGACCGTTGAGAAAGGGACGGGACGTGGCGCTGCCCAGATTGAGCAGCGAACCCAAGAGATTTTCTTCCCGGGGAACAAACCGCGCGACTTTCGCGACACTGCGGTGATCGAAGTCGACAGCTCCAATGCTCAGTATGACAACATATCGTGGCCTCAACCGGCACAATCGGTGGAGTTATGTCGAGTCGTGCTCGACACACCACAGCGGGTTGAAATCGATGTGGAACTGCATCACGAAGGATTGCTCATTCTTTCCGATTTGTATTACCCCGGGTGGATTGCTCGGACTCAAGCCGATCAGGGCAAGCCTGCAAAGACGTTAGAAATCCTGTGCACAAATCGCGTGATGCGGGGAGTTGTCTTACCGGTCGGTCGACAAAGGGTGGTATTCGAGTATCTGCCTTGGAGCTTCTATGTTGGGGCGGTGATCAGTTGCATAACCTGGTGCAGTTTGGCGATCGCCGCTGTTGCAAGAATTTCTAACTAAATTTGGTAGTTAGTCTCGGGTCGAAAACCATCCGGCGTTTCCGCTCGCATACGCAACTTGGGCGATTCGATCGTCACCGTTGTTCGCGGAGCGACACTCTTGGTCAACCACACGCTGGAACCAATGACCGAATCGTGACCGATCACAGTGTTGCCACCGAGCAAAGTCGCGTTGGCATAAACCACCACTCGGTCTTCAATCGTTGGGTGGCGCTTCATACTGCGAATGAGATTGCCGTCGGAGTCAGTGGGAAAGCTCAGTGCGCCCAAAGTAACGCCTTGATATAACTTGACATGATTACCAATCTCACAAGTCTCGCCGATGACCACGCCCGTACCGTGATCGATAAAGAAATGATTGCCGATTCGCGCACCGGGGTGGATATCGATGCCTGTTTGCTTGTGCGCCCATTCGGTCATCATGCGGGGGATAAATGGTACCCCGATATCGGCTAGCTCATGGGCTAAGCGATATACCGTAATTGCTTCCAAGCCCGGATAGCAGAAGATGACTTCGTCAGTGCTTTTGCAGGCTGGATCGCCGTCATATGCCGCTTGTACATCGGTCGCCAAAATACGTCTTAATGCCGGTATCCGTTCGAGGAAGTCGATCGCCATAGCCTGCCCTTTGGCTTCATAGTCGACTTCGTCATGGCACTGTTCGATACCAGTGACGACTCGATCATCATGTCGCAAAGCGCGGGCGATCTGCCTGGTCAACACATCGTGTAGCCCGTCGACCAAATCGCCGACATGGTAGGTGACATTTCCCAGGTGCAAGTTCTCTCGGCGACGATATCCTGGGTAGAGAATCTCTTTAAGTTGATCTATGGCAACCACGACTTCATCGTAGTTAGGCAACGGACAATGACCGAGGTGATTGATAATTCCAATCTCGGTATAGGTTTTGACGATGCGATTCGTAAGCAGTGGCAGTTGCTCTTTCAAACGGAAATCGGATGCCATGGCAGTGCTCCGAGTGCAAAGATCAGAAACGGGCATTCGTGAGTCAGAAGCGGTAACCGAGAACCAAGTAAGCTTCGTTGCGTCCGGTTAAACCGGACAACAGAGACACATTAGGGAGAGAGTACTTGAATTGAATCTCATGTGTCGCTAATTCTTGTTACCCGAGTTACCCGACGCCCAGGGACCGGAAAATGGTAGGCGTGCGATGCCCAAAATTCAATCCTTATGGATGTCTTCGACATATTCATCAATAAAAGTTTAGGCCATAGGATTCGTAAACCCTGCTACCGCAATAATGGGCTTACTCTTCTTCCTCTTCCTCATGCATCTTGGACTTGGACAAAATTTCTTGCTGGACGTTGCCGGGCATGGCATCGTAATGGCTGAATTCCATGGTGAAGCTACCCTGTCCGCCGGTCATGCTGGATAGCGTGCGGGCATAGGTGGTTACGTCACGCAAGGGGACTTCGACTCTGACCGTTTGAAGATTCCCGCCGGCGGAATCACTCCCTTGAACGCGGCCACCACGACTCGACATATCCGAGTACACGTCGCCGACGCACTTCTCCGGCACAGTGATTTCCATCTTGACGACAGGTTCCAACAGACAAGGCTTGGCTTGCTGGAACACGTTACGGAACACCATTCGACCAGCCGTTTTGAACGCCGCTTCGGAACTATCCACCGGATGATGCTTGCCAAAGTGGACCTCGACCCCTAAGTCCTGCACCATGTGACCCGCGATGACACCTCCTTCAAGTCGTTCTTTGAATCCTTTTTCGATCGCGGGCATGAAGTTTCCTGGAATGGTACCGCCTGTTACGGAGTCGACCCAGAGAAAATTATGATGCTCATCATAGTGGTAAGTCTTGAAAGATGGAAAACGATCTTTGGTACAGAATTCTTCCGGATCGGTTCCTCGCGGAAGTGGGAACATGCGGACATGTACCTCGCCGAATTGGCCACGTCCACCCGTCTGCTTCTTATGCCGATACATACCTTCGGCTTTGATCTGAATCGTTTCCCGGTACGGTATTTAGGGCTCCTTCGTCTCGACTTCCAGTTTGTCTCGCCGCGCGAGTCTCTCGCGAACAATGGTCAAATGCAACTCCGTCATGCCGGTCATAACAAGCTCTTTGGTCTGTGAATCTCGCTCCAAATGAAAGGTTGGATCCTCTTCCAAGATCTTGTGAAGTGAACTAGACAGTTTTGTCTCGTCGCCGCGAGTTTTGGGGCTGACGGCAAGCCCCACCATCGGTCGAGGAAACTTGATTGGTGGCAACGTATAGTCACCGAGCGTCGTACCGGTGTGTAAGTCCTCCATCTTGGCTACGGCTACAAGTTCACCAGGCCCAGCTTCATCGATGGGAGTTGTCTCGCCGGCTTGAATCCTTAGCAGCGGGCCCATTTTGATGACCCTACGCACGCCCGATGCGTGAACGTTCATATCTTTTTTGAGAATGCCCGAAAACACGCGCATGAAACTCAGTTTTTGCACGAACGGGTCAATTCGAGTGCGAAATACTTGTGCAACGAGCGGACCGTTCGAATCGGGCTTGATGACGACTTCTTGATCCTCCTTGATACCTTTACGCTCGATGTCCGCCGGCGACGGTCCACAAAAACAAATGGCATCCAGCAGCTCGGTCAAGCCGATCTGCGCCCTGGCACTGCAGCAAACAATCGGAATCAGTTTTCCCGCAGCGACGGCTTTGACAATCAAGCGACTCAGTAGTTCGTCGGTCGGAGACGTCCCTTCCAAGTACAGCATCATCGCCTCCTCATCGACTTCGATGATCGATTCGGTCAGCGGGCCACGAATGCCGTTGGGGTCGAGTAGAGCTCCGGCGGTGTTTTCCGGCGGGTGCAGGGTGCTGACTACGCCTTTAAAGTCATGTCCCACGCCAACTGGAACATTGAGGAATACACAGCTCGACCCCCACATTTCGCGAACGCTCTCCACAAGTCGGGGGAAGTTGATGTTGTCCGCGTCAAGCTTGCTGATCACGATCATGCGGCCCAGACCGAGCTTACCCGCTTCGTTAAACACGCGGCGAGTATTGACTTCAATTCCCGATTGGGCATTGATGACAATCGCGGCTAAGTCCACGCCGTGCAATGCGCCAACAGTTTGTCCAATGAAATCGGGGTAGCCAGGAGTGTCGAGTGCCTGAATGTATTTGCCGTTGTAGTCGAGATGCACAAGGGTTGTTTCGATGGTGTATTTGTGGTGTTTTTCTTCTGGATCGAGGTCACAGATACTCGTTCCGTCATCCACACTTGGATTGGCATTGACGGCACCAGTCTTCACGAGCAACCGGTCCACCAGAGTCGTCTTTCCGGATGAACCGTGACCGCAGAAGGCGACGTTGCGGATATCCTGGACGTTATGTTTTACCATGCCCGGTTCCTCTTCCTAAGAAATGTTGCTTTCGCTTTTATCCAGCCGCGCGAAGTGCGTCGGCCAATTTAAGTGATCCTTCATATAGGGCTCGTCCAATGATGCAGCCATCGATTTCGGCGACGACTAGTTTCGTGATGTCGCTTTCGGTTGACACACCCCCCGATGCGATCACAGGCACTCGCACCGCGCGTTTCATTTGTGTCATGGCGAGCATATTGGGCCCGGCCAACATGCCATCTCTGGCAATATCGGTATAGACAATTGCCGCGATGGGATTCTGCGCTAATTGCCGTCCCAGTGCCGTAGCCGATACTTGGCTGATCTCCAGCCAGCCGTCGGTGGCAACTTTGCCGTTTTTGGCATCGATTCCCGCCACAAGTTTTCCGGGAAAGTCTTGGCACACCCGCGCGAACCAATCCGGGTCTTTGAGGGCCTTGGTGCCTATCACGAGCCTCGACAGGCCAAGCTCTAGCAGATGGCGAATGGCTTCTTCGTCGCGAATGCCGCCCCCAAGTTGGCAGGGAACATCGATCGTCTTGAGGATTGCTTCCACCGCAGACAAGTTTGACGCAGTCCCATCCCGCGCCCCATCTAAATCCACAAGGTGCAATTGACGCGCGCCGGCATCGACCCATCGATGCGCCATCTCGGCCGGATCATCGCCAAAAACCGTTTCACGCTTGTAGTCTCCTTGCTGCAGCCGTACACACTTGCCGCCGCGCAAATCAATCGCGGGCCAGATCTCCATAGCGCGAATCTCGTTAGCGGTAAATTAAGAACTCGCGAAAAGCAGAAATATGCCACAGCTAAAATCCGATTGCAAGTTGGCGGGGAGACCAGAAGTTACGCAATGGTTGTCAGAATAAGCAGAATGTCCCCTGGTATGCGGTTTTTCATCACAAGAAACCAAGAGGACCAATCCACCTTTAGATCCCCTCCACGGCTAATGAACGAGCGGCCTAACCCATGCGCTGACTGGCCTGTAGGGAACGACGGTCATCGTTGACTAGCTTAAAGATGCGCGTATACTCGTCGGCATGACGGTCAACGAAATCCTCGCCCGGCTTAAGTCCCTCGCCGACGACGCTCGGCGTGCCCACAACACGAAGGCCGGCGCGCCCGACAACCAGTTCGGCGTGAAACTTGGCGACATCCGCGCGATGGCCAAGAAGATCAAGACTGATCACGAACTCGCGCTCAATCTCTGGGACACCGGCAACGTCGAAGCGCAACTCCTCGCCACGCTCATCATCATCAAGCCCAAGTCGCTCTCCGCGGACGAACTCGACAAGTTGACACGCTCGACCACATGCTCGCAGGTGGCAGAGTGGCTGAACGCTTATGTCGTCGCACAACATCCCGAGAAGGAGGTGCTGCGTGAGAAGTGGATGAAGGCGAAGGATCGCTGGGCCGCCCGTGCGGGCTGGAACCTCACCGCCAGCCGCGTGAACAAGGGCGCTGACGGCCTCGACCTGCCTGCGCTGCTCGATCGCATCGAGAAAGAGATGCCGAAGGCGATGCCGGAGGTGCAGTGGACGATGAACAACACGCTTGCCGCAATTGGCATCCACGACCCCAAACTCCGCAAGCGCG
>JANNPR010000468.1:0-2678 GCA_031400345.1 Planctomycetota bacterium
TCTCGCGTCGTACCTTTGCGTCAAAGTTTACCCCGCCAGCTCCAATTCCGCCGTATTTCAGCAATATCAGCATGATCTCCGTCGTCAAATAAAAATTTGTTGGAAACTGATCGGTATCCCAACCCAGCGTCAAGTCGCCCGTATTGGCATCGATAGAGCCCAACTTACCTTGCATACCCGCATAATCGAGTTCATGCATCATCGTGTGGCCAGCTAGTGTGGCGTGGTTGGTCTCGATGTTTAACTTGAAACGCTCAGTCAGATCATAGGCTCGCAAGAAATTAATACAGGCGGCGGCATCCGAGTCATATTGATGCTTGGTCGGCTCTTTAGGTTTTGGCTCAATTAAGAATGTGCCGTGAAATCCGATCTGCTTCGCGTAATCGACGGCCAAGTGCATGAAACGCCCTAGATGATCCATCTCGCGCTTCATATCGGTGTTGAACAATGTTTGGTAGCCTTCACGGCCGCCCCAAAACACGTAGTTTTCGCCCCCAAGATCCTTGGTGACTTCCAAACACTTTTTCACCTGTGATGCCGCAAAGGCAAACACATCGGCGTTGCAAGTTGTAGACGCGCCGTGGACATAACGGGGGTGACTGAACATGTTAGCCGTGCCCCACAGCAACTTGATGCCTGTCCGTTGTTGCTCCTCTTTCAAGACTTTTGCGACTGCGTCGAAGTTTTTATTCGATTCAGCGAGCGATGCCCCTTCCGGTGCCACGTCCCGATCATGAAACGCATAGAACGGCACCCCCAGCTTCGCCATGAATTCGAATGCGACACGCACACGGCGGATGGCATTCTCGACAGAATCAGACCCATCGTCCCAAGGACGCAGCATGGTGCCTGCACCGAACGGATCGCTTCCAGTGCCACGAAACGTGTGCCAATAAACCACGCTGAAGCGGAAGTGCTCCTTCATGGTCGTACCCTCGACACGTTCGTTCTCGTCGTACCAACGGAAAGCTAATGGATTTTTTGATTTAGGACCTTCATAGGGAACCCTGGAAATGTGTGGGAAAGCGGACATGTTTGTGGTCTTCCATTACGCTGGCGGAAAACGGATTACGTCGATACAGCGGATCGCCATATGGTGTCACATCAGAAACCAACGAGCAATCCGCCCAGTTCAGGAAGTAGCGAGCCCGTGCAACATCGTCCGCACACGGTTGGTAATGATTCCCTGGACACCCCACTTCAGCAGCTGCCGGGCGCGAACTTCATTGTCCACGGTATAAACCCAGACTTTTCCTGGAAACGACTGAAGCATGCTTATCGAGTTCTGATTGAGGTACTCTTCATTCCAACCGACAATGCCGCTACTTGCGCGTAGGGCTTCCGACAAGTGATCGCCGTTTAGCGCACCATCGCCCAGCGCTACCAGGACAAGCTCCGGAGCCAGGGTCCGGCAAGTCCGAACGAATGACCAATCGAATGACATAACAACGGCCGCCGACCGCATGTTTTTGGCGGTCAACAGATTGATCAAGGTGGTCGGGTCGCCGGATTTGTGCTCGATCACCGGAACGGCGCGCGGAGCAATGCAACCTAAAGCCTCATCCAGCGTAGGCACTAGCTCGCCCCGAAACTCAGGCCTATACCAAGCCCCAGCATCCAGCTGCCGAATTAGTGGCAACGACGTATCGGCGACAGCGACTTTGGAGCGCCCCCATAACTCACAGGCATTCGTCGTCCGGTCTAATAGCTCATCGTGAATGACGATTGGCACTGCATCGGACGTATGATGATAATCGAATTCAATAAACTGCGCGCCGGCAGAAATTGCCGCCCTGAAAGCGGCTAGCGTGTTTTCGGGCGCCTCGGAACTGGCCCCGCGATGTGCAATGACAATAGGTCGATTTGCACCAAATTGCTCGAGCAACGACTCGGTCACGGATACTCCGTATTGCGTTGAACCCGTGGGACGTCGCATTGAATCCGCCAGTGCGACATCGACCAGGCGCTGATACTTGGCTGACCCCATGCCACTGAAGGTTACTGGCCTTAGTCTTCCATTACTTCGGTTTCGCGAGTCTTGGCCATATCGTTCGCTTTGTTTTCGTAATCCTTCGTCAGCTCTTGGATTTTCTCCTTCAAGCCATCGCGATCATCTTCGGTGATGGCCTTATCCTTTTCGGCTTGATCGGCCGCTTTGTTGGCGTCGCGGCGGACATTGCGAATAGCAACTTTGGTTTCCTCGGTCAATTCCTTGATCCGAGCGACCATTTTCTTTCGCACTTCGGTGGAAAGGGGTGGGATATTGATGCGAATCAAACGACCATCGTTTTGCGGGTTAAATCCCAATCCGCTAGCCACAATTGCCTTCTCGATATCCTTGATGGTGCCTGGATCGTATGGGCGAATCACAATTTGAGTGGGTTCCGGCGCGCCCACGGACGCCAATTGCTTGATCGGCGACTGAGAACCGTACACTTCGACACGCAACGAATCGACCAAACCTGGGTTGGCTCGCCCCGTGCGTATACCAGCTAGGCTCGATTTCAAAACGCCAATCGCCTTTTCCATCCGATCTTCCGCATCCAATAGCACATCGTCCGCCGACATAATGCTCACTTCGCCAAAGGTTGCGACTCGTAAAATAACCAAGGACGTCGAATCGCCAACATGATACCGCAGCGACGGCAACGGAGGAATAGTCGGCAGTGGACAGTCGG
>JANNPR010000754.1:0-2571 GCA_031400345.1 Planctomycetota bacterium
TCTTTAGCTACGAAGTTGAACTACCATATGAGCGCAAGTTGTTGCCGAAGGAATTTCCTCTTGACGGTGTCAAGGTATATGACCATCCGTTCGAGCGCAATAAACTTGCGCCGAGGATTTGATTTCATACTACCGAGGAGCGTAACCCAGTAATTTCATTTGGATCAAAACCAAATACAGCCACTATGACTCACATTTTTGGCCGATCGAGTTATTCTTCTTTCTCAGCGCGACGTACGATCGTTTGTGAAACCATCATTAATACACTTTACGACGCTCCCGCGCCACGATTCGCTACAATGCCCCATGTCACACGATGAAGACAAACCGAAACGAGGCGATTCTTTCTCAAGGATGTTGGCGAAAATGGAGGACCGCTGCAAAACATCCACAGGATTTCGAAGGTTATCAGCAAAGCTTGACCTTTGTATTCTGCGATGTTTAATGAACTTGTTATTCGCGTCGTTTGTCTTGTCGTCCATTGTGTTCCCAGTAGTGGTCTTTGTTGAGTGGCTGCCAGTTGTTCGCACACGAACGATGGAGGCCACTATCTCTGTTGCTATTGCAATTGGAATTGGCGCAGCCATTTGTTCATTCACCGTCGGCCTATGGCGTGAATTTCGAAAGTGCTTTCGTCGTGGTTAGAATGCGTTTGCGTCCCCGTTTCTCACTCCGCACACTTGCCATCATCGTGACGCTGGTGTACCTGTACTTCGGGGCGTGGGAAGCGACGAAGAAGTATGGGGTAAGCCGGAGCACAACCGAGATTCACGATACGGCGATGACGTATTTCGTTCGTGACGAACGCGCAATTGCGCCGCTATTCATTTGTGGCGACGAGACATGGACCGTTGGAGAACTCGCGGGGTCGTCGCCTATGCGACATGTTTATTTTCTATGGATTCCAGGTCGTAAGATTAGAACCGGCAGTTCTTCATAGGGCTGGAATTGCAGCCACGAATAGTTTTTCCCCGCATGTCATTACACCGCAGATCGAGATATGGACGACAACCCATACGCGTCACCACAGCCTAACGCCGTTGCGCGGAATTCAATCGGCAGCTTTCGACTTGGGCCAGGATTCTGGATCTCATTCGGAATTGTGATTTTGCTGATTCTGTTTTTGCCTTTTAGTCCAAAAAACGCAGCAGTTGCAGTGGTGCACACATTGTCAGCCGTCACCGGCGTTGTCTTATTGTGCATTAGCGTTCGGGGTTACGGATGGTTCGTCGCAATCTTTTTGGGAGCGTTCCATATCTGGGCGATCTATCTTATCTGGAGTGCCGACCCGATATGGCCGCCACATCTTCAACCCTAATCACTGTTCTGTCGCGGAGTGACTGGGTGACCAGCTGAGCAGGTTGTTTAATGGATCGCAGGCCCATGCAGTACAGTCTAGGTGCCCTATTCGCATTGCTAACCGTACTCAGCCTTGTGCTCGGTTACGTTCGGTTTGTGGGCATATGGCGATTCGCCTTAGCTTTGGGCCCGCCGCTGCTGGTCGCTGCGATAGCAAATTACATTATGTCGCCTGAAACAGCAGGCATACCTCGAGCATCCAAAGAATATCGAGAACGGGAAGTGAGGTTTCCTGCTTCCGTTCGCGTACTGTTTTCCCTGGTAATGGGTCTGGTGGTTTGGCTTCCAGTGTTACTGGTGTTAACACTAATGTAGATTCCATAAAGAAAGAGACGGTAGCAGTGATGCCGGCCCATGACCGCTTTGGTCAGTCACCGCACAAATCGATGTTGGCGTATCGGCGTCCATTCTGGGGTGTTCATCGACACCTTTTTATCGTCCGCCCCAGCACTCCATCACCGTGGACGGTTCGAAGTTCTCAGCCCTGCCCAATGCAAGTCCGCTCGCGGAGTCCGTTCCGCGGGGGCGTATTGGTGAGGGGTTCTGGGAGGAGTATACAATGCCGTCATGGCGCACGACGAAACAACGGCCAAGCGGTGTCGACCATTGCCATGACCCCTGTGCCAAAAGTGCCACAGGGTCAAGCTGCAATGCCCCCTGTCCCGCGACGGAGACGAGGCGTAGATAGCTATTGGAGGTTGGTAATGAAACCGGTCGTCTAGTGAAGAGTTGTCGGCATGTTCTGCTGATCCATGCATTTGGCTGGTGGGAAAGAAAAGAAGACCGTCGAACGTTGTTGATGGCAAATCGGTTCGTTTGTGGCGGGGTTTTCCGCCCACAAAATGTTAGCACAATAACATTCGCCCGCGCGTCCGATCGGACGGACTGAAATCAAACGGTACTTGTCGGCCGCCAAGTAATCTCCATTAAGGGTCGATCTCGTGAAATGGTACCTTTCCGTTGCAGCAGTCCACGACTATCAGCAAATCACTGGCCGTCCACAGAATGACCATATCGATATCCATCGCACTGCTGCTGCTGGTCGCCGGCTTCGCGGTTGCGAAGCACTATCACGTCTTATTCCCCGCTAGATATTTACACATCGCTATTTTGCCGACAAGCTGTCTACCGCAGCTGCACAATCGTCATACATATCGAACAGCTTGTGGAACTTGCGAACGGTGAGTTGGTCTTGCACTCCTGTGCTAAGCT
>JANNPR010000759.1:0-6546 GCA_031400345.1 Planctomycetota bacterium
CTGAATAATTCGGCGTTCTTCCCGTTGGATGGACTGCGGCGGATTCTGGTGACGGCCGAGGACCTGGCGGGAAACGTGAGTCCCCTCGCGCCGCTGGCCCCGCAGTTCCTGAACATCTTCTTGGACACGCAAGGGCCGCAAGTGACGGACGTCGACGTGAACAACGTCGGCAATCCGTACGACCTGTTCGATCCCAAGCCGTCGACGGACGGCCCCACTCCGCGCGTCAATTCGCTGGTCATCAGCGTCCGCGACTTGCCGGCCCGCTTGCTGTTGTTCCCCAACCCGGCGCTCAATCCGAGCGTGGCCGTAAGCCCAGGCCACTACCAGGTGAAGGGAGACTATAACGGCATCATTCCGATTCAGGCGGTGACGTTTGTCCCCAATCCGATTGTCGTCGGCCAACCGGCCACCAGCACGATCACGCTCACGTTCTTCGAACCGTTGCCCGATGATCGTTTCACGCTGTCGCTAAGTGATCAACTGGTGGACGACATCGGTAACGCGCTGGACGGCGAAAGCAACGTCAGCCAGCCGCTCGAATCACCCACCTTCCCCAGCGGCGACGGACAGCCGGGGGGTGATTTTGTAGCTCGCTTCACGATCGACACTCGTCCGGAGGTGGGCACTTGGGCAGCAGGGAATGTTTGGGTCGATACGAATGGCAACAATAGCTTCGATCCAGGCAACTTAGATTTCGTCAACCGCGATATCGTCTACGCCTTCGGTTACGGCTCGCCGGTTTTCTCGGAACGAGCCTTTACCAGCGACGACTTCTTCGCGGGTAACTTCTCGGGGCCTGGACCGGATGGAATCTTCGGCACACCGGACGACCGAGCGCTCGTCACGGCTGCCACGCCCACTCGAGCGGATGGCTTCGACAAGCTAGCTGCGTATGGAAATATCGGAGCCGGCCTGGCGGGACCGTGGCGTTGGATTATCGATACGGACAACGATGGTGTGCCAGATATTAATCAGGCCGACCCGCGAAACGTGAACGCCTTACCGGTAGCCGGTAACTTTGACGGCTTCAAGCTCAACGGCGATGAAGTTGCGGTCTTTACTGGTGATCAGGCACCCATTGGCGGAAACACTCCGCGAACCTGGTGGTTTGATACCAATCACGATTATCTGTTAGACAGGTCCGTGGTAACGCCGCAGCTCATCGGGTATCCAATCGTAGGCGATTTCGATGGCGACGGTCATGACGACCTAGGTGCCTGGGCGGATGATAAGTTTACGTTTTTGCTTACGAACGGAACCGAAAGGTCTTGGTTAACTGGCGGAGCCATTTTCCGCTCGATCGACTTCGGCTTCATTGGCGTCCGCGAACGACCTGTGGCCGCCGATATGGATATGGATGGCATCGACGACATTGGCGTGTGGGTGCCAGATCGCTCCGGAGTTACGCCAGGCGAGGGTTCAGAGTGGTTCTTCTTGGTCTCGAATGATCCGACTCGCGCTGGACGGGTTAACGGCGACGTGAACCGCCTGCGTCACGCCTTCGAGCCCATTCCGTTTGGTAAGGATATATACAGCCGTTATGGGGACGAGTACGCGATTCCAATCGTGGGTAACTTCGATCCGCCGGCGACGATGAACACCACCCCCAAGCCCATCTTGGGCGCCTTTACCAATCAGCAAAACTCGTTGGACGTCAACGCCGACGGTTTTGTATCACCCATCGATGCCTTAATCGACATCAACGAATTGAATCTGGCGGGCGCTCGAGCACTAATTGGTCGTCCGGTCACAGCTCCCTACTACGACGTTAACAGCGACGGTTTCGTATCATCGATTGACGCTCTACAAATCATTAACCACCTCAACCTTCCTCGAGCCATCGGCGAAGGGGAACGACTACCAGTAGGGGAAGGTTCGGCTTCGATCGTTGAGTCGATGGGCGATTTTGGTTCGTCGGCCATTGTGGGTCTGTTTGATGTGCCAGTAGTTTTGTCTACAGACCCTTCAGATGCGAGTGACGACACCTCGTCAACCGAATCTGCTGCCGATCAAGCGTTGCGGGCGCTTCTAACACCAGCCGCTCGTCGCGACGTCCAAAGCCCCGTATCTAAGCGGAACGAGTCCTTGGACGCCTTTGACTTGGATGATCTGTTAAGAGATGTAAGCCACCAGTACGCGGAATCCGATCTAGATGAGTTTTTCAAGCAGTTAGGCGTCTAGTTATGCGGGAAGGGCGTTTGACCACGAAAAACACAAAGCAAACGAAAAGGAATACCTCATCAATTCACGTTCTTTCCAACCATTCGCAAATCACTTAGTGGCGGACGATAAGCAGCAGGCATTAATCTAGCTTTTCTTTCGTCTGTTTCGTGTCTTTCGTGGTTTAATCCTTTGCCCCGACAAGTGTCCGGATTATTCGGACGGATGGGGTGGATCGACTCCTAGCACCTAGCACCTAGCACCTAGCACCTAGCACCTAGCGGAGCACCTAGCACCTAGCACCTTCCCCCTCTCCAGGCCATTTCTAACGATCGTTCGGTTTCTGCTGCCTGATTTTCCAGTTTCGGATTAGCCGATTTCGGTCGTTCCCTAACGTGTCCTATGTTATAAAGGCACACAAAACTGCCCTCGGGGCTTGGACGATATGATTTTGGCGGACGTAAGTAGGGGATAGGTATGGATAGCAGCGAGCTAGGTACGATTGCTACCTACAATCCGTTTACCATCACACCAGAAACACCGTTGCTGGAGGCAGCGCGTCTGGTCGATGAACTGAAGATCTATCAATTGCCGGTTATCGATGACGACGGGCGATTGGTGGGCATGTTATCGGATGGGGACTTGCTATCGGCGGTGGGCGAACGAAGCCTGGCGGTGTCCGTCGCCGGCCCATTTTCCTTTGATAAGACATTTCAAGATTTTCGGGTTAGCGACGCGATGACGCGGCGGGTCGTAACGATTCCGCATCAAACTCGTCCGGCGGAAGCATTGCGCCTCTTGCTGCAATATGACCTGCACTCTGCGCCTGTCGTGGACGGCGAACGATTAATCGGCATCGTGTCCACCACCGACTTCATGCGAGAGTTGTCATACGGCACAACGCACTTTAGCCGCGAGCCCGTGTCGCGATTCGTACAGAAACCTAGGGAGCCCATTTCCTGGGACGACTCGTTGGACACAGCCGCCGAGACGATGAAGACTAACGAAACGGACTACGTCGTGGTGGAACGAGGAGACTTGCCACTGGGAGTTCTCTCGCGTCGTACGGCTCATGCCACAAAATACCATCAGGTATTTGCCAACCTGCAAGGCAGGCCGATAGCGGAAATGCCGGTCGGACAGTTGATGTCGTCGGCGTTGATCTGCCGACCATCCCAACGCCTGTGCGACGCAGTTGGTATTATGGTGGAAGGAAACAGTCAGGCCTTAGCTGTTGTCAACCAAGCAAATAGCTTGATGGGCGTCATCAGTGAAAGTGCACTGCTGCGGGACATGTTGTCGAATTATGACGCCGCCAACAAGACCGAACGATTGGCATCTTCTCAACCGGTCAGTCATTGACTGTAACGCCTGCCCCCGTCTCCGCACGTATTGTGCTCAGGTAGCGCTAGAAAAGCGTCGAGCTTACCGCGATTGGACGTACTGGGGAAAACCGATTCCAAACTTTGGAGATCCGCACGCCCGTTTGTTGATAGTCGGTTTGGCTCCTGCGGCACACGGCGCGAACCGTACCGGACGAATGTTTACCGGAGATCGTAGCGGAGAATGGCTATATCGGGCGCTCCATCGAGCTGGATTCGCCAACCAATCGGGGTGTGCTTCAGCGGACGATGGGTTGACTCTAAATGACTGCGCGATTACCGCGGTCTGTCACTGTGCGCCGCCGGGCAATAAACCCATGCCGTTAGAAATCGCCAATTGCAGCCAGTGGCTGGAGCAAACCATGGTTGTGGTCCAACCCACGGTGTTCGTTGCTCTGGGCCAGATTGCTTGGAACGCAGCGGTGGACTTCTTCCGGTGCCGTGAATGGTTACCGTCCGCCAAACGCCCGAAATTCGGCCACACTAGGCAAGTCGAGCTGTCCGGCAATCGGTGGCTGCTGGGGAGCTACCATCCAAGCCAGCAGAACACGTTCACAGGTCGGCTAACCGAATTGATGCTAGACGATGTGTTTAGCCGCGCTCGGGCACTTTTGTAGTAGGCACACTTTGTGTGCCGTAACGGCACACGGAGTGTGCCTGCTACCACAATCAGCTCCACTGCAAAAGCACCTTACCCGAATTTCCGGAACGCATCACATCGAAACCTTTCTCGAATTCAGAGTAGTGAAAGCGGTGAGTAATAACCGGACGGATATCGAGATCGCTTTCGAGCATAACGGTCATTTTGTACCAGGTTTCGTACATTTCCCGTCCGTAAATACCCTTGATCGTCAACATGTTGAAAACGACCGTGTTCCAATCGATCGCGATTTCCTTTTCAGGAATTCCCAGCATGGCAATCTTTCCGCCATGGCACATGTTGGCGAGCATGTCTTTGAACGCCACTGGGCTGCCCGACATTTCCAAGCCAACATCGAACCCTTCCTTCATGCCAAGGGCATGCTGGACATCGCTTAACGATCGCTCGCCGACATTCACTGTTGTCGTGGCACCCATTCTTTCGGCTAGTTCCAAACGGTATGGATTCATGTCTGTGATGACGACGAACCGCGCTCCCGCGTGTTTAACCACGGCGGCGGCCATGATCCCGATGGGTCCCGCGCCAGTGATGAGTACATCTTCCCCCAGCACAGGGAAAGTCAGTGCTGTATGCACCGCGTTACCGAACGGGTCGAAGATGGATGCCACATCGCGATCAATCCCCGGATGATGGTGCCAAACGTTGGTCATCGGAAGAACGATATACTCGGCGAATGCCCCCGGCCGATTCACGCCGATTCCTTGCGTGTCTTTGCATAGATGCCGCCGACCCGCCAGACAGTTTCGACAGCGGCCACAAACGACATGCCCTTCGCCACTGACTAGTTCTCCCGGAAAGAAGTCCTTGACATTGGAGCCGATGTTGATGACTTCCCCGACAAACTCATGTCCTACGACCATGGGCGTGGGGATGGTCTTTTGCGCCCAGGCGTCCCATTTGTAAATATGCAAGTCGGTGCCGCAAATGCCAGTGCGGTCGACCTTGATCATGACGTCATTGACGCCTGTCTCTGGTACTGGAACGTCCTCCAACCATAGACCGGGTTCACGGTTGCGTTTGACCAATGCTTTCATACGGAAACTATTCTAGCGATCGCTTCCATCAACGCCAGGCTATTGGAGCAACCGCTGGTATCGCGCAGAATGTACGCACGTCTCGCCGTAATGCGTGCCGTCGGACTTCGACCCCATGAGAACCACGGATGATGTTGATTGCTGTTTACCCAATTTCTGTGGCCTTGGTCGTTTCGTCGGTTTCCTGGATGACGGCGATCTATATAGCCATCGCCGCAGCTTTGATTCTTGCGAACGGTTTTTTCGTATTGGCCGAGTTCGCCATCGTCAAAGTGCGGGCCACTCGAATTGAAGAGTTGGTGCGGGAAGGCAACTCTCGGGCGTCTAGTGCTCAAGAGTTGATTCGCCATCTGGATCGTTATCTATCGGCAGCCCAGTTAGGGATCACCCTTGCCAGTCTTGGGTTGGGATGGGTGGGAGAGCCGGCATTCGCGACACTTGTGGGCTCTGTTGTGGGTAAGGTTGGCTTGTCAAGTGCAACGAGCCATACACTTTCTCTCATTTGCGCGTTTGGGATTATCACCTTTTTACATATCTTGCTGGGTGAGCAGGCCCCCAAGATATTTGCCATTCGCCATCCCGAGCAGAGCATCTTGGCAGTGGCCAGCCCGATGCGCCTTTGCTACTGGTTGTTCTATCCGGCGATGGTGTTGCTAAATGCAGGCTGCGATTTGATCTTACGGTTGATGCGGCTCCCCCCTGCTCATACCGAGGCGGTGCACACCGAGCAAGAGTTGAAGATGCTGCTGTCTACCGCTCAAGCCAGTGGTGGATTCTCCTTAAATCGACTGTTGATCCTCGAGAATATCTTTGATTTGGGTGAGCAAACGGTTCGAGAAGCCATGATACCTTGGGGCCAAGTGCGATTCCTGCGGCGGTCTTGGAAACGGGATGAGGTCATGCGGGAAGTGCTCGAGACAAGGTTTTCTCGTTACCCCATCTTGGAAAGTAGTGGGCCGCCGAAAAATTATTTGTTAACCAAGGACCTGATTATCCTTTCAAACGATGACAAGGATTGGACTCGCATTCTGCGCCCGCTTCGCATTGTCGGCCCAGCGGAAGACTTAGAGCTGATCATGCAACAACTGCAACGCGACGGTGCGAATATGGCGATCGTCGTCGACCACGGCCAGCCTGTAGGGATTATTACCCTGGAAGATATCTTAGAAGAAGTGGTGGGTCGCATAGAGGACGAGTATCCTCGACTCCCGAGGATCTTTCTCAAAGACGCACTGGCAGTCGGCAGCGTGGTCTTGGAGCTTGAAGACACGACGCCGGAAGATGCGATTCGCACATTAGCTAAAGC